>MNZE01000016.1 GCA_001873465.1 Parcubacteria group bacterium CG2_30_36_38
TGCTGGCGCTGCCGGCAGTGGAGAAATAGAAGAAAGATTACAAATAATCCTTAATGAAATTTACCGAGCAGGTAATATCGCTCTTTTTATTAAAGATATTCATAATTTAATTGGTCTTAAAACAGCGGAGGGCGAGCTTGATATTTCGGAAATTTTAGCCGATGCTTTAAAAAGAAGAATTTTTTGGTTAATTTCTACTTCAAATTCCAAAGATTATCACCGCTTGATTGAAAGCGCTCCTTTAGGCGAAGCTTTGGCTAAGATAGAGATAGGCGAGCCGGATAAGAACGCGACGATTCAAATTTTAGAAGCGAATGTGGCCGGAATTGAAGGAACAAATCAGGTTTATTTTTCTTATCAAGCCCTAGAGAAAGCCTATGAACTTTCTAATCGTTATTTATACGAAAAATATTTGCCTTCTAAAGCCATTAATTTGTTAGAAGAAGCGGCGGTTTATGTGAAGAATAAACGAGGCAAAGATTCTATTCTTACCGGTGAAGATATAGCTGCTTTAGTTTCGGAGAAAACAAACATTCCTTTAACCAAAATCACCGAGGCAGAGTCAGAAAAATTATTGAATTTGGAAGAGCGTATTCATCAAAGGATCATTGATCAGGAGGAAGCGGTAGAAATGGTAGCCACGGCTTTACGTCGAGCGAGGGCAGAGTTGCGCAATTTGAAGCGTCCGATTGTCAATCTGCTCTTTTTAGGGCCAACCGGCGTAGGGAAAACGGAATTAGCGAAAACAGTAGCCGAGGTCTATTTCGGGGATGAAAAGAATATGTTAAGATTTGATATGTCCGAATATCAGAATAAGGCAGACACAGCTCGTTTGATTGGCAGCCCTGATGGTAGTTTTGAGGGGCTTCTGACGAGCGCCGTTTTACGCTCTCCTTTCTCTTTATTACTACTTGATGAAATAGAAAAAGCGCATCCAGATATTTTGAATCTTTTTCTTCAAGTGATGGATGATGGTCGTTTGACTGACGCGACTGGCAGGACGGTTGACTTTACCAATATCATTTTAATCGGCACTTCAAACGCAGGAACAGAGTTTATCCAAGAAGAGATGGAAAAAGGCACGGGGATAGAGGAGATTCAAAAAATTTTAGTTAGAGAAAAATTAAAATCATATTTTAGGCCGGAATTTCTTAATCGATTTGACGGAATAATTGTTTTCAAACCTTTAGGCAAAGAAGAACTAAAACAAATTGCCAGGTTGTTGTTAAATAAAGTAGCTAAACAATTGACAGAAAAAGGCATTAATTTAGAGGTAACAGATGAGGCGGTTGAAGAGCTAGCTCGCGACGGATTTGATCCAATCTTCGGCGCTCGGCCGCTTAATCGACTTATTCAAGAAAGGGTCAATAATACCTTGGCAAAAAATTTATTAACTGGTAAACTTACTCGTAAGGACACAGTGATTTTAAAGAAAGGAGGAGAGATAGAAATAAAAAATAAGATATAATTGCCAATCAATTTAGTAACAGTTCTTTGATAAATTTTGCCTCCTTCAGCGTCTAGACGTCGCGTTTAACGGCTTTACTCGTCGTCGCTTTATCTAGCTCGCGAACTCCTCGCCCCGCTAAGCGGGGCCTCGTCAAACATCGCGAATAGGAAGCGACTTCTCGTAAAGCCTACGCTCCTTAGGTCGCTTCATGAGGACAAAATTTATCCGCTTAAGATTTTCGTTACCAAATTGGCTGGATAGTACAAATAAGAATAAAAAATTTATATGAAATTTGCGGTTATTGAAACTGGTTCTAAACAGTATAAAGTCAAGGAGGGAGACCTGATCAAGGTAGAAAAAATTTCAGGAACAAAGAAAGACATCTCTTTCGATAAGGTTCTTCTTTTCTCCGATGAGGCGAAAGTTTTGATTGGTAAACCTTATCTTAAGGACTCGCATGTTGAGGCGGAAATTTTAGAAACAAAAAAAGGCAACAAAATTTACGTTGAACGTTTTAAGCCGAAAATTCGCTATCATAAAAAGAAGGGCCACCGTCAATGGCAGACAAAGCTTAAAATTACGCGGATAGGTTCAACATCCTAATTGCCTCTTTTATTTTTTCCTCAAGAGGAAGATCATCTTTTATCTTATTTATCACTTCTTGAATTTGATCTCTTGAGTAGCCAAGATTTTTTAAAGCTTCAAAAATTACTTTTCTTTCTTTATTTTGTTCATCGCCGCAAGAGACAGGAAGTTTCTCTTTCAATTCTAAAATAATTCTTTGGGCGTTTTTCTTTCCGATACCAGAAATTTCAGTTAGGAAATTTATATCATTGTCGACGACCGCTCTTTCTAAATTTTCTATTTTAGTTGTGGAAAGAATTTTAAGAGCTATTTTAGGACCAATACGGGTGATATTATTAAGAATTTCAAAATATTCCAATTCATTTTTTTCCTCGAAACCATATAATTCTAGAGAGTCCTGTTTAAGGTAAAGAAAAACAAAAATTTTTCTTTCTTCGTCAATTTTTAACTTTTCAAGAAAAGTCCTGCCGATAAAAATTTTATAGCCGACACCCCCTACTTCAAGAACAACGAAGTTTTTACCGCAAGCAGAAACCTTTCCTTTTAAAAAATAGAACATAATATCCAATCTAATTATATAATTATATAAGACTTGACAAAAAAGTCAAATAATGTATAATAAATCCACTAATATAAAACAGGGGGAGTTTTAAGAAATAAATTTATGAAATTTGAAAATTCTATGGACAATTTTAAAGGAAGAAATCTTAAGGAGGTTGGTCAAGAAAAGGAAGGAGAGGGAGAGCTAAGATCTTCTTTGGAACAGGTGGGGCAGAAGGCAAAAGAGAACCCAGAAGAACTAATATTAAGATGCGGTAAGATGGAAGAAATATTGAATGGATGGAAGGAAAAGTATCCTCAACTTCAAGAAGAAGCGCGCGTTGTCAAGTTTAGCATGGGCGCTTGTCTGGAGTATATCAAAAGAGCGCGGAAAGAAGGGCATGAGATTGTCTTTAAATTATCTCAGTAAAAAGACTTATATTTTTTATATTTTAGAAAATGTCAGCGATTCTTGAGAAACTTCGTCAAATTATTAACTCATCTTCACTTGCTTTGACAGATCAAAACGATCTACTTATTTTTTTACCAATTTTGCCGGAAGAATTACTTACTGAGTTATGTAAACTCTTTGAAAAAAAACCAAAACTAATTAAAGAATTTGATGAAAATTTTAAGGCGAGATTGAAAGCTTTAATTGATGGAAGAGATGCCTGGGATAAATTAATTGCGCAGGAAGAAGAAATGTTTGAGAAAGCCGAGAAAGAAGAAGAGGAAGAAGAAAAAGAAGAAAAAATTTAGATCTAAATTTATGCCAATAAAAAAAGCTGCTTTTAAATCTTTAAGACAAGCCCAAAAAAGAGAACAGCGGAATAAAAAAATAAAGAAAAATATTGCTTATTACGAGAGGAAATTTAATAAAGCTATAAGTACCGCAGACTTAAAAGGGGCTAAAGAGATTTATCAAGTTTTGCAAAAGGCTTTAGATAAAGCGGGGGGGAAAGGGGTAATCAAAAAGAACGCCACTTCCCGCAGAAAAAGCCGTTTATCAAGGAAAATTAGAAACTTACAAAAATAAAATCAGTAAAATGATTTTTATCTAGTCGGGATCACGGGATCCCGATTTTTTCTCTTGCCAAAAAGATAATTTGCTATAAAATAAACTATAGATGATGCAGCGGTAGCTTAGCTGGCTCAAAGCGCTGCCCTGTCACGGCAGAGATCACGGGTTCGAATCCCGTCCGCTGCGTTTGAAAACACGATTTATTATTTTTTTTATGCTTTCTTATTTTTTATCCCTAATTCTTTTTTTAAGCGGCTCTCCCTTGTCAGGTCAGGCAATCGCCGAGAAGCCAGTTGTTTTTGAAACTAAATTAATTAAAGAATATCCCATTTCTCTCAGTCCTGTCCTTGAGAGCAAAAGCGCGATTGTGGTTAATAGTAAAACAGGGGAGGTTTTGTTTGAAAAGGATAAAGACGAGGTTTTACCCATTGCTTCTTTAACCAAATTAATGACGGCCATAGTTTTTTTGGAAAACCGAAATGTTGGCTGGGAAGATTGGATTACTTTTAAAAAGGAAGATCGCCTAGAACCAGCCTGGATTAATGTTGAGGCCGGAGGGCAAGTAGAAGTTAAAGATATATTTGATGCTTGCTTAGTAGGTTCGGCAAATGATGCGGCAAAAGTTTTATCGAGATTAGTAAAAGAACCTGATAAGTTTACTGAATTAATGAATGAAAAAGCTAAAAGTTTTGGCATGGAGAAGACAAAATTTTTTGAACCAACTGGCCTCGATCCTCGGAACACCTCTACTGTTTTTGATTTATCTTTACTGATAAAAAGAGCTTTAGAAAAAAAAGAAATAGAGGAAGCTCTTAAAAAAGAAAATATAGTTTTTAAAATTAAAAGAGCAGATAATTTTTTTTATTGGCGCAGATTAAAAAATACAAACAAATTATTAAATGGCCTTGTCAATTTAAAAGCCAAAACAGGTTATCTCGAGGAAAGCGGTTATTGTTTAGCCGGCGCAGATGGCATGTTGACAGTTTCGATCCTCAAGGCACCGACTGATGAAATAAGATTCAAGGAGGCGAAAATACTTATTTGGTGGGCTGAAAGAGCTTCTCAAAAATAATTTTTAAGGTATAATAAGATTATTAATTTTTTATTTTTTGTATGAAACCTATCATTGTCGCCAATTGGAAAATGCAATTTACATCGGAAAAGACGCTAGAGACGACCAAAAAACTTCTAGAGCTTTTTAAAGAAGAAAAAATAGATCCGCAAAAGATAGAAATTATCATCTGTCCTTCTTTTGCCGCTTTGCCTCAAGCAGCGCAACTCTTAAAAAATAAAGGTATTAAACTAGGAGCCCAGGATTGTTTTTGGGAAGAAAAAGGAGCATTTACCGGCGAAGCGTCTCCTTCAGATCTTAAAGAGATGGGAGCAGATTATGTAATTTTAGGCCACTCAGAAAGGAGAGAAAATTTGGCTGAGACAGATGAGATGATACATAAAAAAATAAAAGCAGCTCTCCTCGCTAAACTTATTCCTATTCTTTGTGTTGGCGAAACTTTTGACGAGAGGCAAAAAGGGGTTAAGGATTATAAGATTATCAATCAGGTCACAAAAGCCCTTGAGGGGACAGAGATAAAGCCAGGCGAGCAAATTATTGTTGCTTATGAACCAGTCTGGGTGATTGGTTCTGGCCAGGCGGTGGCGCCAGAAGAAGCGCATTATACAGCAAAGGTGATTGAGCAGAGAATAATTGATCTTATTGGTTTTTCTCTAACCAAAGAGGCATCCTCTTTTATTTATGGCGGAAGCGTTGATGAAAAAAATATAAAAGATTTTGTAACTGGTGAAATCTCCGGCGCGCTAGTCGGCAGCGCAAGTTTAGATCCTGATCAATTTGTTAAATTAATTAAAAGTATTCTATAAATTTTAGAGCCCTTAGGCGAATAAAATTTATTTAGAAAACTCCCGCCCATTCCTGCGAGGCAAAGCCGAGCAGTTGAATGGGCGAGGATCCCGCACATATTATGGTTATTCTTTGAAATACCCGAATGGGCTGGATCGCGCACTTTAACCTCGTATGCCTTCGGCATACTCGGGATATGTGCGGCGACTTTACCCAGCACATAGCCATTTTATAAAAATGTGCAGTCAAAATAAGTTAGCGCTTCTTCATTGATGGTGGACAACGAAAATTCGAACTATGTGCTGGGTGCGCAAAATTATAGTAAAAATTTTTGCGATTACATCTTAAAATTTTTAATAATTTTTGGCATATGAACTATAAAATAAAATTAGACAAAGAAAAATGCATTGGTTGTGGTAGTTGCGCCGCGGTTTGCCCTGAGGTTTTTAAGGTGGGCGATGATGGAAAAGCAGAGGTATTAGTAGAGAAAGTAGAGAAATTGGGTTGTGCTAAAACAGCGGAAGAAACCTGTCCGGCAGAAGCAATTAGTGTAGAACCGGAAAAATAGAGAACTAAATAATTTTTTGCATGTTGATCCATATCAGTGAAATTATAAAAGAGGGGAGAGAAAAAAAGTTTGCCTTAGGCGCTTTTAACACTTTTAATTTAGAGTCAACTTTGGGTATAGCCGGAGCGGCTGAAGAAAAAAAAGCAGCGGCGATTTTGCAAGTATCTGAAGCGACTATTAGCTACGCTGGGCTTAAAGCCATTACCCATATCGTCAAAACAGTGGCGAAAAATCAAGCAAGAAAAGCGAGGATCGCTCTGCACCTAGATCACGGGAAAAAATTTTTATCGGTGGTTGAATGTATTAAAGCGGGGTTTTCTTCAGTTATGATGGACGCGGCTGACTTACCTTTTGACGAAAACGTTGCCCTAACAAAGAAAGCGGTTGATTATGCTCATAAACATAAAGTTTGGGCTCAAGGTGAATTAGGAAAAATTGTTAAAGAACCCCTTGAAATAGAAGAATTGAGAAGGAACCCTGAAAAGTTCCTGACTGATCCGGATTTAGCTCGTGAGTTTGTAAGAAAAACAAACGTTGATACTTTAGCGGTTTCGATTGGCAATGTCCATGGATTTTATAAAATGAAGAATGGCGCTCCTCATCTTTTTTTAAACCATTTAAAAGAGATCAGGGAGAAGGTAAATGTTCCTTTGGTTTTACATGGCGCTTCAGGTATCTCAGTTGAGGAAACCAAAAAAGCAAGAGAATTAGGCGTCCAGATAGTTAATATTGACACAGAAATCAGGATGACCTTTAGAGAAAGTCTTTCTAGGTCATTAGCTGAAGCAGGGGCAAATGGAGAATTTGATCCGAGGAAAATTTTGGAACCTTCGATAAAAGCAATTAAAGAGTTGGTTAAAAGAAAAATCGGAGATTTTGGGCAGTAAAAGGCTTTGTATAAATTTTGGAGCCGTAAGACGAACAAAATTTATTTACAAAACTTTTACCAAGCACATAGCCCTTTTATAAAAACGTGTAGTTAAAATAAATAAGCGCTTCTTTATTAATGGTGGACAACGAAAATTCGAACTATGTGCTCGGTGCTCAAAAAATTAGTAAAATTTTATTCACTCCGTTCTAAAATTTTAGATTTTTTGGCATATGTTTTTAACTATTATTGAAATAATTCTTTGGCTTATCTTGATTTCCTCTTCAGGAATAATTATTTTTGTTTTAATTAGCAAATTTTCTTTAGTTGCCAATCTAGATTTAGAAAAAATTCCCAAAGAAAAAACAATCAAAACAAAAAAGCAAATATTACAAAAACGACTCTATAAAACTATTAATGAACAAATTTTTTCTTTAAAAAATAAATTAATTGCTTTGAAGAATAAATTAAAAAAAAGACAATAAACGAATTGATAAAATGAATAGATTAAATAAAAATTTTTTGACGAAATTATACAATAAAGGTTTTTCTATTCAAGAAATCGCCGATAAATTAAAAATAAACTATCATACGCTTAAATATTATTTTGGAAAATATAAAATACCGAGAAGATCGTGGAGCGAAGCGACTTATGTTAAGCGAAATCCGAATGGTGATCCTTTCAAAATAAAAAAGAAACTGAACCAAAAAGAAGTTGAACTTAAGGGATTAGGGCTTGGTTTGTTCTGGGGCGAGGGATGCCATACAAATAGATTTGAGGTTAAACTAGGAAACACTGATCCAATGTTGATTAAAAAGTTTATAGAATTTTTAGAAAGAATTTGTGGAGTGAAGAGAAAAAAACTTAGATTTCAATTGCAGATATTTAGCGATGTTAATCCTAAAGAAGCTTTTAATTTTTGGTTAAATAATCTTAAAGTACCAGTTTTTCAATTTACTAAAACAATAGTAACACCATCACGAGGCAAAGGAACGTATAAAAAGAAATGTAAATATGGGGTTTTAACGGCTTCTTGTCATAATACAAAATTGAAAAAAGCACTTGATGAAATGTTAAGAAAATACTGGAGCAAATCAGCCTTCGGTTTGGAGGGTCTCTGAGACGAAGAGTTTCCGATCTGGAGTGGCAGAGTTTATAAAATTTGCCAGAGTAGTTCAGTGGTAGAACGTCTCCTTGGTAAGGAGAAAGTCGGGAGTTCGATTCCCCCCTCTGGCTTTGGGTGGGTAGCAAAGTAGACAAATGCAGTGGACTGTAAATCCGCTGGCTTCGGCCTTCGTAGGTGCAAATCCTACCCCACCCATTTTTATCTCCCTGTAGCTCAATGGACAGAGCGCAGGTTTCCGGAGCCTGAAATACAGGTTCGATTCCTGTCAGGGGGAGATGCTTATGCTTAAAGAAAAAATAAAAAAATTATTTCCTAGAACATATTCTTTCTACCGCCAGGTTTTAGCAAATTTGGCAGCTTTTTTTTATGGTTGGCCAGGAGAAAAATTAATTGTGATTGGCATCACTGGGACGGCCGGCAAATCAACTGCGGTTAATTTAATTGCCAAAATTTTAGATGACGAAGGCTTCCGAGTTGGTTTGATTAGCGGTCTTAATTTCAAAATTAATAAAAAAGAATGGCCAAATACCACCAGGATGACTATGCCTGGTCCTTTTTATTTACAAAAATTGCTCCACCAAATGGTTGAAGAAAATTGTCAGTATGCAGTGATTGAAACCACTTCTCAAGGATTGGTTCATCAGCGTCATCTGGGCATTAATTATGATTTGACTGTTTTTTTGAATCTCTTGCCCGAGCATCTTGAATCCCACGGCTCTTTTGAAAAATATAAACAAGCGAAAGGATTTTTATTCGAGGCCCTTTCTAAGAAGAAGAAAATTATTAATGGTCGAGAAATCAAAAAAATAAAAATTATAAATTTAGACGATAAAGAGTCAAGTTATTTTTTAAATTTCAAATCAGACTTAACTTATGGTTATACAGTTAAAGGCTTTGATTCAATAAAGAAAGACGTGGCAGAAAAGTGTGATAAAATTATTTCTCCAACGAAATTTGAAATTAAAGAAGACGGTTCAGAATTTATTTTGGAAGGGATAAAGTTCAAAACTAATTTACTAAGCGGATTTAATCTCTATAACTCTCTATCAGCTATTGCAGTTTGTCTGGCTTATGGTTTAAATTTAGAAAAAATAAGAAAGTCCCTCTTAGAGGTAGACAAAATTCCTGGCCGGTTGGAAATTATTACCCATCAGCCATTCAAAGTAGTGATTGATTATGCGCACACACCTGACGAACTTTTAGGAATTTATGAATTCTTTAGAAGATTTAAACCAGATTCAAGAATAATCGCCGTTTTTGGTTCTTGCGGAGGGGGACGCGATAAATGGAAAAGAGAAGTTTTAGGAGAAATTGCTTCAAGGTTTGCTGACGAGATTATTTTAACCAACGAGGATCCTTATGATGAAGATCCTCAAGAGATTATTGAACAAATTGCTCAAGGGATTTCCGCCTCCGCCAGCTGGCGGGGCGGATCCGCCGAAGGCGGAAAAAATAGAAATCATCTTTATAAGATTCTTGACAGAAGAGAAGCGATTAAAAAAGCCTTGAGTTTAGCGAGAATTGGGGATATAGTTTTAATTACTGGAAAAGGGGCGGAGAAATCTATGGTGGTGAAAGGAGGGAAGAAAATTCTTTGGAGCGATAAAGGGGTGGTGGAAAAAGAGTTGGGGATAACCTGTGGAAAACTTTATAACCCAACAATTGACAAAAACTAGATAATTGTTATATTTCCTTATACAATATACAATATATTAATAAGCATAATGACTTCAGACAAATTAGCGTTCCGTCAAACGGCGGATATTAAAAATTAAGATTTAAAAAATCATCCTTCTGATGGGAATCAGGAGGTTTTTTTAAGTTTTTTTATTCTTTATGATCTCAGAAGAAAGAAAATATTTTATTTCTTATCGACACGATCTAGCCACGTCAGACCTTCTAGAGATTCAAAAAAATTCTTACGACCTTTTTCTGAAGAAAGACCTGCCAAAACTCCTTAAGGAAATGTTAACGCTTGAAGATTCTGGCGGTCTAAGGCTAGATCTTCAGTTTGTAAAGTGTTTCCTAGAAGAACCAAAATTTGACGAAGAAACTTGTAAAAAAAGAAACCTGACTTATGAAGCTCCTTTAAGAGTTGAATTGCGTTTGATCAACAAACAGATTGGTAAAAAGAAATCTCAAGTTGTTTATCTCGGTGATATTCCTCTAATGACAAAAAGAGGAACTTTTATTGTTAATGGTATTGAGAGAGTGGTTGTCCAACAACTAACACGCTCTTCGGGCGTGTTTTTTACTGCCAGTTTAATTAAAAAAACCGGCAGAAAACTTTATAGCGCAAAAGTAATTCCAGAGCGCGGCGTTTGGCTTGAATTTGAAACAGATCTTGACAGGGCTATTTTTGTTAGGATTGATCGAGGAAGAAAAATAATAGTCACAGCTCTCCTAAGAATTTTTGGTTTAGAGACCAATGAAGAAATTAGAAAGTTTTTTAGAGATAAGGAGATAGAAGCTACTTTAGAAAAAGATCCTTGTCAAAACGAAGAAGACGGCGTAAAAGAAATCTATCGGAAAATTAGAGCAGGTGAATTAGCTACAACTGAAAACGCGAGGACATTGATTCATTCAATGTTTTTAAAATCAAATAGATACGACCTGGGCATACCTGGTCGTTTTAAAATTAATCAGCGGCTTGGCTTTGAACAAAATTCAACAAGTCAATTTCTTCGCCAAGAAGACTTGATCGCAATTTTAAAAGAAATTTTTAGGCTAGATACGTCTCAAGAAGAGCCAGATGATATTGATCATTTAAGTAATAGAAGAATTAGAGCCGTTGGAGAATTGGTCAGAGAGAGACTAAGGGTTGGTCTAATGAGATTGCAGAGAATTATCAGGGATAAAATGAGCATTTTAAAGGATGAAGATTTTAATTTGGGACAACTTATTTCTACCCGGCCTATTGTGGGCATTCTTCGCGAATTTTTTTTGACCGGTCAACTCTCCCAATTCATGGATCAGGTCAATCCTTTGGCCGAGCTTGAGCATAAGCGACGCTTTACTCTAACCGGTCCAGGTGGTTTAAGCGGAGAAAGGGCTGGCTTTGAAGTTCGAGATGTTCATAGTAGTTTCTATGGTCGAATTTGTCCTATTTCTACTTCCGAAGGTCAGAATGCCGGACTGGTTGGCTATCTCTCTTCTTATGCCAGACTGAATGAAATGGGTTTTATTGAAACACCATATTTTAAAGTGAAAAACAAGAAAATCACAGAAGAGATTGTTTATTTCAACGCCAAAGAAGAAGAGAAGCATATTATTGCTCCTTTTACTACAGAATGTGATTCTAAAAACAGAATTTTAGAAGAAAGAGTGGAAGTCAGGATAAAAGGTGAACCAGGATTGGCGCATCCAGAAGAAATAGAATTTATTGACGTTGGAGCAAACCAAATTTTAAGCGTGGCCACTTCCTTAGTGCCATTTTTGGAACATGATGACGGCGCAAGAGCAATGATGGGCGCGAATATGCAGCGTCAATCGGTTCCTTTAATCAAGCCGGAGGCGCCTTTAGTCGGTACCGGGCTTGAAACTGTGGTGGCGAAAAATTCTGGCTATATTATTTTAGCTGATGAAGATGGCGAAATTGAAGAAGTGGATGCTGATCATATTGTGCTCAAAACTAAAGATAATCAGAGAATTACTTATCCTCTTCTTAAGTTTGCTCGTTCAAATTTTGATACCTGTTTTAATCAGCACCCGATTGTTGATAAAAGGCAAAAGGTGAAGCGAAACCAGGCGTTAAGCGATGGTCCAGCCATAGAAAAAGACGAATTGTCTCTTGGTCGTAATCTTCTTGTCGCTTTTATGCCTTGGGGCGGCTATAATTATCAAGACGCAATTTTAATTTCATCGAGGTTAGTCAAAGAAGACGTTTTAACCTCGATTTTTGTTAAAGAACATGTTATTGATGTGAGAGAAATAAGATTTGGGTCGGAAATGACTACTAGAGACATTCCTAATATCTCCCAAGAGAAATTATCTCATCTTGATGAAGACGGGATTATTATTGTTGGTTCAGAAGTTGACTCCGGCGATATCTTAGTCGGTAAAATTACTCCAAAAGGCGAAATTCAACTTTCTCCGGAAGAAAAATTACTTCAGGCTATTTTTGGCGAGAAAGCAAAAGATGTTTATGATTCTTCTTTGTATCTTGAACATGGTGAACATGGGAAAGTAATCGGAGCGAAGATTTTTTCTCGCGACCAGGGCGACAAACTATCAGCCGGCGTAATTAAATCGATTCATATTTTAGTGGCTGATTTAAGGAAAATTCAGGCTGGCGATAAATTGACTGGCCGACACGGAAATAAAGGAGTTGTTTCCAAGGTTTTACCCGAAGAGGAGATGCCCTATCTTGAGGATGGAACGCCTATTGATATTGTTTTAAATCCTTTGGGCGTAGTTTCAAGAATGAATCTGGGGCAAATACTTGAAACTCACCTTGGCCTAACAGCTAAGAAATTAGGTTATAAGGCGGCGATTCCTTCTCTGAATGGTCCGGGAGAAGAAACAATTAAAGAGGAATTAAAAAAAGCTGGTTTTCCGTCAAGCGGGAAAGTAAAACTTTTTGATGGTCGAACAGGCAAACCTTTTGAAAGAGAAGTGATGGTGGGTTATATTTACATCATGAAGCTCATTCATATGGTGGAAGATAAAATTCATCAACGCTCTATCGGTCCATATTCTCTAATTACTCAACAACCGCTTGGCGGTCGAGCTCAATCTGGCGGGCAAAGATTTGGTGAGATGGAGGTCTGGGCTTTAGAGGGTTACGGAGCAGCTTATACTCTACAGGAGATGCTAACCATAAAATCAGACGACGTTGAGGGTAGAGCTAGGGCTTATGAAGCAATTATCAGAGGCGAACCAATTGAAAAAATTTCT
The DNA here is from genome assembly GCA_001873465.1 of Parcubacteria group bacterium CG2_30_36_38. Lineage (GTDB taxonomy): Bacteria > Patescibacteriota > Patescibacteriia > UBA2591 > CG2-30-36-38 > CG2-30-36-38. The sequence continues at coordinate 12,914 of MNZE01000016.1, forward strand.
ATCCCCGAATCATTTAATGTTTTATGTCGTGAACTGGCCGGTTTATGCTTGAAAGTGGAAATGATAAAGAAAAAATAAAAAATAAAAGATACATATTTAATATTTTTTCATGTCTACACCATCAACTACACAAACTATATTTCTAGAAAGAGAGTCAAAGAAAAAAACTTTGGAATTTGATGCCGTGAAAATAAAATTAGCTTCAGCCGAAGAGATCATTTCTTGGTCTCATGGCGAGGTAACCAAACCAGAGACTATTAACTATCGTTCTCAAAAACCAGAGAGGGACGGTCTTTTTTGTCAAAAGATTTTTGGTCCGGTAAAGGATTGGGAATGTGCTTGCGGCAAATATAAAGGAATACGTTATCGCGGCATTGTTTGTGATCGTTGCGGGGTAGAGGTAACAAGGTCATTTGTTAGGAGAGAAAGGATGGGCCATGTCAAATTAGCCGTGCCGGTTGTTCATATCTGGTTTTTGCACAGTGTTCCCTCAAAAATTGGCGCTCTACTTAATCTCTCAATTAAATCTTTAGAAAAAGTTGTTTATTTTGCTAATTTCATTATTACTTCTGTTAATGAAAATTTAAGAGAAGAGGCCCTTAATAAATTAGAAGCAGAATTGAAGGAGAAGAAAAGGGGACTTAAAGGTTCCGAATCTCTTGATCTTCTTAAAGAGTATAATTTAGTTAAAAAAGAAATTTCAGGCCTTGTTATGTCGCGCTTGTTATCAGATGAGGAATATAAAGATTTGTCTTTCAAATATGGTCATATTTTTGAAGCGCAAATTGGAGCTGAGGCAGTTTTAAATTTGTTAAATAATTTAGACCTTAAAGAGTACTTAAAAATTTTAGAAAAACAAAAAAGAAAAACAGCAAACTACGCGATTAAAAAAAAGATTATTGAAAAAATCAGGTTAGCTCAAAATTTTATAGAAAATAAAATTAGACCATCAGATATGGTCTTACAGGTTTTGCCGGTTGTTCCACCAGATCTAAGGCCGCTAGTTGAACTTGATGGCGGTCGTTTTGCTAGCTCAGATCTTAATGACCTATATCGTCGAGTTATCAATCGAAACAATCGTTTAAAAAAACTTTTTGAGCTAGAAGCGCCTGAGGTAATTATCAGAAATGAGAAGAGGATGCTGCAAGAAGCAACTGATGCTCTACTTGATAACTCTATGCGGCCAGGTAAAACGACAACTATGCAAGCTGGCCAAAAAAGACCCCTTAAATCTTTGGGCGATATCCTGCGAGGCAAAGAGGGCAGATTCAGACGCAATCTTTTAGGTAAAAGAGTTGATTACTCGGGCCGTTCAGTGATTGTCGTCGGGCCGAACCTTAAACTTCATCAATGCGGCTTACCGAAAATACTTGCCCTTGAGATATTTAAACCGTTTGTCGCTTCTTTACTTATAAAGCGGGGCGTTGTTCATAATGTCAGGTCAGCTAATCGCAAGATAGATGATGGCGATGAAGAAGTTTGGGCGACCTTAGAGGAAGCGGTTAAAGGATCCCGGGTTTTGCTTAATCGAGCGCCAACCCTGCATCGGCTAAGCGTTCAAGCCTTTCAACCAATTCTTGTCGATGATAAAACAATTCAAGTTCATCCTTTAATTTGTGACGCTTTCAATGCTGACTTCGATGGTGATCAGATGGGCGTTTATCTGCCGATTTCACAAAAAGCTAAAGAAGAAGCAAAAGAAATAATCGCCTCAACCAAAAATTTACTCAAACCGGCAACCGGACAACCAGTCGTTCTGCCCACCCAGGATATTATTTTAGGCGTCAACAATTTAACTTCAATTCCTCATGAGCGCGAAAAAGAAAATCTTAGAGGCTTTTCTTCAAAAGAAGAGGCAATTAATGCTTATGAATTAGGTAAAATTTCTTTACAGGAGGAGGTAAAAGTAAAAGTTCAAGATGGAATTTATAAATGTAGTGTCGGCCGACTTATTTTTGGCGAAATTTTTCCTTTAGATTTTTATAAATTAGACAAAGTGGTTGATAAACGCTCTTTAAACGATTTGGTTGTTAAATATTTAAGAGCATATGGCGAGGAGAAAACAGTAGAGCTGCTTGATAAACTTAAAGATGTTTCTTTTGAATATCTAACTTATTCAGGAATTACCTGGTCAATGGAAGAATTGCCTCCGTTTCCAGAGAAAAAAGAAATATTGAAGAAAGCGGAGCGAGAAGTTGAAAAAACAAATGAATCTTACGAAGGCGGTCTTTTGACAGAAAGGGAGAAATACTTGAAAAATATTGAGACTTGGTCCAAATCAATAAATGAAGTAAGCGCTCTCGTCCAGCAAAAGATTGATCCTCATTCATCTCCCTTTTTGATGGTAAATTCGGGCGCGAGGGGTAGTTGGACGCAATTGAATCAGATGATTGGGATGAAGGGGCTAGTAGCTTCACCAGCTGGCAAGATTATAGAATTGGCTGTTCGTTCTTCATATAAAGAAGGACTCGATGTTTTGGAATATTTTATTTCTACCCACGGGACAAGAAAAGGTATAGTTGACACAGCTTTACGCACTTCTTCCGCCGGCTATCTGACGAGACGCTTAGTTGATGCTGCTCAGGAAGTTTTAGTGACAGAACCTGATTGTAGAGTCGAAAAAGGAATAATGCTTACAAAGGAGGAGAATAAAATTTTAAGATTATCTTGGCGGGACAGGATTTTTGGCCGAACCGCCTTAGCCGACATTAAGAATCCAAAAACTGGAAAGGTAATTGTCAAGAAGGGAGAGATTGTTGATTATGAGAAACTTGAAGAAATAGAAAAAGTTAATCCCCCAAAAATTTATTTACGTTCTGTTTTGCGCTGCAAGGCAAAACAAGGCGTTTGTTCTAAATGTTATGGTTATGACTTAGGTTTTAGTAAACCGATTAAAGAGGGAGTAGCCGTAGGCATAGTGGCGGCCCAGAGTATAGGCGAACCAGGGACCCAGCTTACTTTGCGAACTTTTCATATTGGTGGCGCGGCTGGCAAAGATATTACCCAAGGTTTGCCTCGGGCTGAAGAAATTTTTGAGCTCAGGCCGCCCAAAGTAAAAGCTTTAATGGCTTTGCATAAGGGGAAGGCCTCTATTGAGAGCGTTTCTGGCGTGGCCGGCAAAGGACAAAAAATTATTAAAATAAAATATCAGGGACAACAAAAAGAAAAACATATTCTCGATCCAGAAATTGATTGGCAGGTAGAAGTAAAAGAAGGAGACCTAGTTAGAGAAAAGACAATTTTAGCTGAATCGGAAAAGAAGAAAATTTTTTCTCAACATAAAGGCAAAATTAGCTTTGAAGAGGGTGTGCTCCAAGTTATTTATGAAGAAGCAGGAGTGGAAGAATATATCGTTCCTAAAACAGAATCAATCTACGTTAAGGAAGGAGAAGAGGTAGAGTATGGCCAGCAGTTAACCAGCGGCTCTTTGGATCTGAGAGAACTCTACGAATTGAGAGGAAGAGAGGCAGTAGAAAAATATATGTTGGCGGAATTACAAAATGTTTATTATTCTCAAGGAGTAAAATTAGATAGTCGACATTTCGAAGTAATTATTAGACAAATGTTTTCTCGATTTTTAATTACTGATAGCGGAGAGACAAATCTTTCAGCCGGAATGATCATTTCGCGAGAATATAAAAGAGTTTGCGATGAGCTGGCAAGAGGGCAGGGCAAAAAACCTTCAGAAGGAAAAGAATTATTTTTAGGGATTACCAAAGCTGCTCTTTCTTGCGATTCATGGTTGTCCGCTGCTTCTTTCCAAGAGACATCACGTATCTTAATAAACGCTGCCATCGGCGGAACAGTTGATTATCTTTATGGGTTGAAAGAAAATGTAATTATTGGTAAACTAATACCAGCTGGGACGGGATTTAAGAAAGCCAAAAAATAAAATATAAAAAAATGAAAACAAGCGATAATCGCGACTTACCCGAGGAAATAAAAGGCTGGATTTTAGGCATCGCCTTTTTTGCTTTAGGAATTATTTTAATTTTGAGTTTCTGGAACTTATCAGGTAAGGTTGGCGAAATTTTGTTCTCTTTTTTTCGTTTGCTTTTCGGTTGGTTGTCTTTTGTTAGTTTCCTGCCCTTTTTTTATTTAGGTTGGCTATTGATAGAATCTCGTAAAGAAAAGATCCCCCCTTATAAATACTGGGCTTTAGTCATTCTTGTTCTTTCCCTGACCAGCATCCTTCATCTGCCTTTTGTTGATAATGAGGTAGTTCTTGAGCAAGGCCGCGGCGGCGGATATGTTGGTTATGCTCTAAGTTTCATTTTGAAAGAATTTTTTGGTTTTTGGGCTAGCCTCGTCATTTTTCTTTCTTTATTGGCTATTTCTTTAATTCTTCTTTTTGACTTATTCTCTAAAAAAGGCAAGCCGACCTTTGGCGAAAAGGGCGAAGAAGAATTAGAAAAATTTAAAACCAGAGAAAAGTCAGAAGAAGAGAATCCGGCAAAACCTGAAAAAATAAAATTAGAAAAAGGAATTTTATTTTTTAGAAAGAAAAAAACTTTATTCAAATCAAAATCAATTAAATCTTTCGGCAAAGAAAAATTTCCTCTTGATTTATTAGATAAAGGATTGATGGAGCCGCAGAGCGGTGATATTAAGAATAATAAATTGATCATTCACAAAACTTTGGAGAGTTTTTCTATCCCGGTAGAAATGGGGGAAGTTAAGGTTGGACCGACGGTTACCCAATATACTCTCAAACCATTTCAGGGGATAAAATTATCTCAAATTACTACTCTTTCAAATGACCTGTCCCTTGCCTTAGCTGCGCATCCGATTAGAATTGAAGCGCCTATTCCCGGAGAGTCCTTAGTTGGCGTTGAAGTGCCGAATAAAAAAAGGGCGATTGTTCGTTTAAGGGAAATTTTAGAAAGTGAAAAATTTAAAACCCAATCTTCAAATTTAACTATTCCTTTTGGATTTGCTGTCTCCGGAGAAGTTTTTTTAGCTGATTTAGGCAGAATGCCTCATCTTTTGGTGGCTGGCGCGACTGGTTCAGGAAAAACTATTTTTTTAAACTCTCTCATTTTAAGTTTAATTTATCAAAACTCACCAATAGATTTACGTTTTATTTTAATTGATCCAAAAAGAGTAGAGTTAAGTTTGTATGAAGACCTGCCTCATCTTTTAGCGCCAGTGGTGACCTCGGTAGAGAAAACAATTAATGTTTTGAAATGGTCTATTCTTGAGATGACCAAACGGTTTGACCTATTTTTAGAGAAGAAAAAAAGAGACATCTTAAGTTATAATCAGGACGCAGAAGAGAAACTCCCTTACATCGTGATTGTTATTGATGAATTAGCTGATTTAATGGTAGCGTCTCCTCAAGAAATAGAGACTTGCATTATTCGTTTAGCGCAAATGGCCAGAGCGACTGGGATTCATCTGGTGATGGCGACTCAAAGACCATCAGTTGACATCATCACTGGTTTAATTAAAGCTAATATTACTAATCGGATTGCTTTTTCTGTCGCTTCGGCTGTTGATTCGCGAACTATTCTTGATTTTTCCGGCGCAGAGAAACTTTTAGGGATGGGCGACATGCTTTTCGTCTCCCCTGAAATTTCTCGACCAAAAAGATTGCAAGGACCACTCATTTCAGAAAAAGAAATTAAGCGGGTGGTTAATTATCTAAAAAATATTTTCCCTCTTGATTACGAAGAGGAGGTGACCGAGCCGCCAAAAGAAGAAATCAAAGGTTTAGAGTTT
>MNZE01000001.1 GCA_001873465.1 Parcubacteria group bacterium CG2_30_36_38
CCCTCTTTTTAACGATTTTTGACCTTGAGTCTTTGCCGGAAAAAATTGGGCCGGTGCGCTCTACTAGACCATATTTCATTGACTTAGCTTCAGACTACAAAGGCATTCTCGTTCATGCTGGCGGAAGTCCTGAGGCGTTAAAACAACTTAAGTCAAAAAATAATTTGGTTTATGATTTAAACGAAATTTCAGGAAACGGTATTTATTTTTGGCGAGACATCTCGCGAGTTGCCCCTTTTAATGTTTATACCGGGAGAGATTTGATAAAAAAAGCAATTAAAGACAAAGGTCTTAAAATTAATGAAACCAGCAATTTTTTATATGAATCGAAGAAGACGGAGGGTGATAAAATGGACCGCTTCGCGGGAGTCGCTTCGCGACAGGCAGAAATTGAGATTGATTATAGAGAACCAGTTTTTTGGAAATTTAACAAAGAAGAGAGCCAATATTTAAGATATAAGAAGACGAACGATAAACTATCTTCTTTCGAAGATGAAGATGGTCAGATTAAAACTCCTAACTTAGTCGTTTTAAAAACAGAAATCAAGATTATTGATGAAATCGGCAGGCGGCAAATTAAATTAGCAGGCGCGGGAGAAGCAATAATCCTCCAAAACGGAGAAACAAAAAAAGGGATTTGGCTAAAATCAGCCGAAAGCCCTCTTAAATTCTACGATTTGGAAAATCAGGAGATTAAATTTTTACCGGGCAAGATCTGGATTGAGATCGTTGATAACTTCTTCAAGATTTCCTTGTAAAATTTTTTTTAAATTATGCCAACTTTTGTTGATGCGATGGTCGGTGATTCTATTCTGAGGGAAGTTATAAGTTCTAATTTTTTCCGCTCTCATCGCTTTGCCAATTTGCAGCCGCCGTTCCTCTGTCAATTCTTTTTCCTGCTTTTCAAGTTGCTGAGCGAGTAGTCTGGCGCGCAAAATTTTCAGCGCCTTATCTTTATTTCTTTGCTGAAAGCGTTCTTCCTGGCAAGAGACGACAAGCCCGGTTGGCTTATGAATAATTCTTACGGCTGTTTCTACTTTTTGAACGTTCTGACCGCCATGGCCGGAAGACCTAAAAGTGGAAATTTCTAAATCTTCTGGCCTTAATTTCACCTCGACTTCTGAGGCTTCAGGCAAGACAGCCACTGAGACAGTAGAAGTATGGATCCGGCCAGATTTTTCAGTTGTCGGAATCCTCTGGACGCGATGAACTCCGCTTTCATGGCGCAACGCTTCCCAAACATTTTTTCCTTTTACATTGAAAATAATTTCTTTATATCCATTCAAGGAAGTAGGGGAAGAACTTAAAATCTGCACCGGCCAATTATTTTTTTCGGCAAAGCGTGAATACATCCTAAATAAATCGCCGGCAAAAAGACCAGCCTCTTCTCCTCCAGTCCCAGCCCTGATTTCAATAATTGCGTTCTTTTCTTCTATTTCTTCTCCGCTCTTTCCCTCTTTTTCAATTTTTTGTTTCTCATCCGCCAAATTCTTCAATTCCTGTTCTATCAAACTAATCATTTCTAAGCTCTTTTCTTTTTTCAATAGTTCTTCAGTGGTCTTTATTTTTTCCTCTATTTCTTTTAAAGAGACTAATAATTTCTCCTCCTTTTTAAGTTCTTTGTATTTTTGTGACAAATTTTTAAGCTTTTCTTGGTCCTTTAAAACCTCGGGATTATTCAGCTCCCTTTCTGTTTCTTCAATTTCCCCCTTAAGTTTTTGGAGATTGTTTGACTCCATAAGATCTTGCATATTTTCTTTTTTAAGTTATAATTATATCATAAATTTATTTAAAGACAATCTTATGGGAGAACAAAAATTTGGGAAAAATAAAGAGTATTATTCTGGTGCTGAGATTTTAGAAACAAAAGACCGCTTGAAAGAAACAGAGGGGTTTTTGGAAAAAGCTGAAGAAGATTTAATGAAAGCGAAAGGCAAAATGGAATTAATAGAGGAGTATCACAAATTTACTGAAGGAAGGGGAAAAGAGGAAATAGCTCCTGAATTTAAAGAAAAAATACAAGAGGAGCGCGATTCTGCCTTAGAAGCGGTTGCCAAATTAAGAGAGTTGAAATCAAGCCTGGAAAAGCAACTTCAAAGAATGAAAGAAGTGATGAAATATCCGGCCGAAAGAAGCGAATGATCTTATTTTTTGTTGACTTCTTATGACAGATCTTTCTTTATTTGATTACGAGCTCAAACCAGAGCTAATTGCCCAGGAGCCCAAAGAGCCGAGAGACCATTCTCGTCTTTTGATTTTAAATAGAAACGGGGAAATTATCCATAAAAAGTTTTACCAGATTCTAAATTTCCTTGACTCGGGCGATGTTTTGGTCTTTAATAATACCGAGGTTGTCAATTCAAGACTTTTCGGCAAAAAATTTGAAACCAGCGGCAAGGTTGAAATTTTTTTATTAAGACCTTCGAATAAAGCGGTTTTTGATGAAACCTCGTGGCCGGCTAAATGGATAATCATCAGTAGGCCAAAATTAAAAAAATCATTAAAGATTAAATTTTCCCATTCTTTATCAGGTGAAATAGAAAAAGAAAATTTAATTGTTTTTAATAAACAGGGAGAAACTTTAAAAAAAGAAATTTCAAAATTAGGCCAAGTACCTCTTCCCCCTTATATCAAACATCCGACCTCTCTTTCTTTCAAAAATTATCAGACAGTTTATGCCAAAAACAAAGGTTCAGTGGCCGCCCCAACCGCTGGTTTTCATTTCACGGAAAAACTTTTAGATAAAATCAGGGAGAAGGGGACAGAGACGGAGTTTTTAACCCTGCACGTCGGTTTAGGAACCTTTGAACCAATAAGGGTTAAGGAAATTGAAAAACACCAGATGCAGCCAGAATATTTTTCTTTATCAAAAGAAACTGCTTTCAGATTAAATGAGGCAAAAATAAAGAAAAAAAGAATTATTGCGGTTGGCACAACGGTGACCAGAGCCTTGGAACATTGCGTTGATAAAAATGGATTCTTGAAACCGAAGAAAGGCTGGAATAGCCTCTTTATTTATCCAGGTTTTAAATTTAAATTTGTCGATAGCCTGATCACTAATTTTCACCTGCCGCAATCAACCCTGCTCTTGCTCGTTTCCGCCTTCGCTGAATCAGCGACGGCGGACAAGCGCGTTTTTACCGGTCGAGAATTAATTCTGAAGGCCTACCAGGAGGCAATTAAGGAGAAATACCGCTTTTATTCTTTTGGCGACGCCATGTTTATTATATAAGAATTAAAAAATTATGATTTGGCATTCTCTAACAATTGAAAAAATATTCCAGGAGTTGAAAACAAATGAAAATGGGTTAAACGCAGAAGAGATATTAAGACGACAAAAAAAATATGGCAAGAATAAATTGCCTGAGAGAAAAAAGACAACCACTTTAGAAGTTTTTTTGAACCAATTTAAAAATCCGCTAATTTTTATCTTAATTGTGGCGGCTTTTGTTGCTTTTGCTTTACAAGAATTTATTGATTCCGCGGTAATTTTAACAGCCCTTCTTATTAATAGTATTGTTGGATTTTTCCAAGAAAATAAAGCGGAGAAAACGCTTCTTCGATTAAAACAAACAGTACAGCGTCATGCCAGAGTAATTCGCGAGAAAAAAGAACATTTAATTGAAGTTGAGGAATTGGTGCCCGGCGACATGGTGATTGTTGAGGCAGGGGATATTGTTCCAGCTGATGCCCGTCTTTTAAGTTTGCATAATTTACAGGTAACAGAAGCGGTTCTTACCGGCGAATCAATACCATCTAGTAAAAAAATCAGTCTTTCAAAAGAGGGGACGCCATTAGCTGATCGGGAAAATATGATCTATATGGGAACGACGATCACGCGCGGCAAAGCGAAAGCAGTGGTGACAGCCACCGGTTTGAAAACAGAAATTGGTCAAATTGCCTCTTTAATTAGAGAAACCGAAAAAACAAAGACCCCGCTTCAGAAAAAAATAGGCAATCTCGCTCGCCTGATTGGTTTAGTTATTGTCGGCATATGTTTAATACTTTTTGTAGCTGGGCTTTTAACTGGTCGACCATTTTTAGAGATGCTTTTGATCTCGGTGGCAGTAGCCGTGGCTGGTGTTCCCGAAGGTCTAGTTATTGCTTTGACCGTTTGTTTGGCTATTGGCATGCAAAGAATTTTAGAAAAGAAAGCTTTAGTGAGAAGATTGATTGCCGCAGAAACCCTAGGCAGTATAACGGTTATTTGCAGCGATAAAACTGGGACTTTGACTGAAGGGAAGATGAGCGTGGCCGGTATTTTGCCGTTTAAAGATGAGTATAAAGAGGATCTCTTTAAAATTGCCTTGCTTTGCAATAATGTAATTGTTGAAAATTATGAAGATGAACTAAAAAATTGGGTTCTCAGCGGCGATACAACCGAAATCGCCCTGCTTTTAGGCGCTGTTGAGTCGGGCTTAGACAGAGAAAAAGTTATAAAAATTTTCCCCCGCCTAGATGAAATACCGTTTGAATCAGAAAAAATGTATATGGCGACCTTGCACGAGATGAAAGACGAAAATCATCATCTGATTTTAATTAAAGGAGCGCCAGAAAGCGTTTTTAACACCTGTCAACTTACTTCAGAACAAATTGAGAAAGTCAAATTAGACTATTGTGAGATGGCCGCTAAAGGTTTGAGAGTTTTAGCTTTCGCTCAGAAAAAAATAAAAGCTGTTGATAAAGATTTGCAAGAAGCGGATTTAACAGAAATGGAATATCTCGGCTTAATCGCCCTTAAAGATCCTTTGAGGCCCGAGACGAAAGAAACCATCAAGGAGTGCCTTAAAGCAGGGATTAGGCCGATTATTGTCACTGGAGACCATCGTTTAACCGCTCAGGCCATTGGTGAAGAGATAGGACTGATTAAAGATAAAAATATTATTGAAGCAAAGGACTTAGACAAGCTTTCTGATATAGAGCTTCAAAAGGAAGTCAAGAGAATAAATATTTTTGCCAGAGTAGAGCCCAAACATAAAATTAGAATTATCAATGCCCTCAAGGCTAATAAAGAGGCAGTGGCAATGACAGGTGATGGCATCAATGATGCCCCGGCCATTAAAGCGGCTGATATAGGCATTGCTTTAGGTTCTGGTTCAGAAGTAACCAAAGAAGCGGCAGATATTGTTCTTTTAGATGATAATTTCAAGACAATAGTTGAAATAGTAAAAGAAGGAAGAACTATTTTTGACAATATTAAAAAAATAATTACTTATCTTTTTTGTTCTAGTTTTACTGAGGTAATTTTAATCGCCGGAGCAATTATTTTCCGTTGGCCCTTGCCACTTCTTGCCGCTCAAATTTTGTGGGTTAATATTATTAGCGATACTTTACCAGCCATGGCCTTAGCTTATGAAAAAGGCGAATCAGAAGTTTTGAAAGAAAAGCCTCGCAGTCATGACGTCCCGATTTTCAATAAGGAAATAGGATTCCTTGTTTTTTTTATTGGTATTTTGACTGATCTAATTTTATTGACCTTATTTTGGTTTTTGTTAAAACAAAATTATTATGAGATTGGTCATCTCCGAACAATTATCTTTGTCGGTTTAGGAATAGCTAGTTTGTTTTTTGTTTATAGTTGTAAAAATTTAAAGAAAAACCTTTGGCATTATAATCCATTTAACAATAAATTTTTGAATTTAAGCGTTTTATTTGGCGTTGCCATGCTTTTAATAGCTGTTTATTCACCATTTTTTCAAAAAATTCTGAGAACCACACCACTTAATTTAATTGATTGGCTAATCTTAATCAGCCTGGGATTAATTAACGTGATTTTAATTGAATTCGGCAAATCTTTATTTATTGTCAAAAAATAATTATGACTATTTTTTATATAGTTCTCATCTTTATCGCCTGTTTGATATTGATTAAGTCGGCTGATTTAGTTATTCGCAGTTTAACTAAAATTGCCGCTATCTTGCGTTGGAGCGAATTTTCCGTCTCCTTTATTATAGTGGCCGTAGCCACTAGTTTGCCGGAAATTTTTATTGGCATAACCTCGGCTGCTCATAAAATTCCGAATTTGTCCTTGGGTAACGTAGTTGGAGCTAATATTATAAATTTGACTCTTATTTTGGGTTTAGTGGCCATTGTCGGCAGGGGATTGCGACCCAGCTCAAACACGACGCAAAAGAATATTTTTTATGCTTTAGTTTTAGCTTTATTTCCAATGTTGTTAGCTTTAGATAAATTTATTTCTAGAATAGACGGCATAATTATCTTAACTGTTTTTTTCTTTTATATTTTATTGATGATCGAACGGAAAAAACAATTTAGTAAAATTTATAATAATGTCTCTAAAAAAGATTTTTCAAAGAATATTTTTTATTTCATTATTGGTGTTATTCTACTTATAGTCTCAGCTGAAGCAGTTACCAGGACTGCCCAAATATTAGCTTTGAATCTTAATTTTCCCTTGATTCTTAGCGGTCTTTTAATCGTTTCTTTGGGAACCACTCTGCCGGAATTAACCTTTGGCTTGCGCTCAATCATGCAGGGACACAAAGAAATGCCTTTAGGCAGTTCTTTGGGAACTATCGTGGCTAATAGCTGTTTGGCCCTAGGATTAGCGGTTGTTATTTATCCAATTAGGATTATTGATTTTAATCAATTTTTATTAATGTTTGCCTTTTTAATTATTGCCAGTGTTTTCTTTGCTATTTTTTCTTATACAAAGAAAGAAATTTCTATTTATGAAGGCGCTGGTTTAATTATTTTTTATATAATTTTTATTATGATCCAAATTCTGTACAAGTTTTAGTTTTTAATGTATGCTTTTTCTTCATGTCTGTTGCGCCCCTTGTGCCCTGCCAATCGTTGAAAAAAATAAAGATTTGATTTTGTATTTTTTTAACCCCAATATATATCCAGAGGAGGAATATTCCAAGCGTCTGAAAGAGCTTGAAAAAGTTGCTTTAATCTTAAATTTAAAAATTCATCCGGGAGAGTATAATCATAGTCAGTGGTTAAGTTTTATCAAAAAAGAACTACCTGGTAAGCCCCAGGATTACAAGGAAAATAAAGAGCGGTGTCTTGTCTGTTTCAAGTTTCGTTTAGAGCAAACGGCTTTATTTGCTAAAACCCATGGCTTTAATGAATTTGCCACGACATTAAGCCTTAGTCGCTATAAAGACGTGAAATTTATCAATGAATACGGAGGACTTTTAGCTAAAAAATACGGGTTGAGATACAAAACTTTTTCTTTTGATTTAGAAAAAAATCATCAAAGAAGTTTGGAGCTTTCTAAAAAATTAAATCTTTATCGCCAAAAATATTGCGGCTGCGAATTCTCTAACCCCAATAAAATGACTTACAAAAAATTAAAGAAATCTGAATAAGATTGAAACAAATCATTTTTCCTCCTTTAAAAAAACAATAATGGTGCCGAGGATGGGATTCGAACCCACAAGCCTTAAAGGGCACACGGCTCTGAACCGTGCATGTTTACCAGTTTCATCACCTCGGCTTTATTTTTTAAAACAGATTTTACTATTTTATATTTTCTTTTAAGACAAGGGACTTTTGAATAAAGTATTTATTAGGAATCTTTAAGATTCCAACCTTTTTTGTTTTATTAGGCATCAATCCAATATTAAGCAACCACTTATATAGAATAACATTTCCAAATTGAATATGATAAGAGCTTTTTTCCCTCGTATAGCCACTAAACTTCGATGTGATTTTATTATTGATTCCTAAACATTTTTTAAAAGTATTTAGTAATTGTATGTCATTCGAAGTTATATCTAAATGTCTACCATCAATTGATAAACTGCCATCGGTAGTAAGTAATCCAATGGCATAAGCAACTTCAGGAGTCCATTTAATAGGTTTACCCTTCGGTTTCATAAATATTTTTAATTAGCGCGTCTACCAATTCCGCCACAAGGGCTTTTTTATTTTTTTCTACCTCTTTTTGTTTTTATATACCAATCTTTAATTGAATTGAACCTGTCTTCTGGAGAATTGAGGTTTTCTATCTTTACCCCTTTTACTTTTTTATCAATCAAATAGTTATAATTAGTGCTGTATAAGAAGATGGCAGGTATTTCTTTGTTGATTATTTTTTGAAATTCATCATAGTATTGCTCCCTTTTTGTTTTGTCCTTTGCTAATTTGTATTTTTCCAATAATTCGTCTGCTTTACGATTAGAAAATTTTGAAATATTTGAACCTGGCTCAATCTGCGACGAATGCCACAAAGGATATGGATCAGAGTTTTTGTTTAAGACGCCCAGTAAAATAGCCTCAAAACTTCCTTCCCTGATTACATTTTTTGCTTCATTTGTTTTTATTGTCACGAGCTTTGTTGTTATGCCAGCCTTTTCCCAACTTTCTAAAATAATCTCTGCTATTTTTTGAAGAACAGGGTCCTCAATAGTGGTTAGAGAAATTTCAAGAGGGGATTTGATTTGGGAAAGCTTTCTTTCAATCTCTTCTTTATTACAAGCGGAACCATTAATAATTTTTCCTTCTCCGAGAAGAACCTCCCTCCAGATTTTTTCTTTTGGAGTCAAACAGGAAAGGATTTCTCTTGTCTCAGCTGATAATTTATCTTTTTTAACATTAAAAAAAACAGCCGTGAAATAAGGAAGGGGGATAGAATAAAAATTTAGATTAGAGAAACTTCTAGGATCGGCTATCTCTTTTGGGGGAGTAAAGCCTAGGGCATCAATTTCTTTTTTCTGCAAAGCAATCGCCGCGCTTTTAAAATCAGGATACAATTTTAGAGTAATTTTTTCAATAAATGCCCCTTCTTGATTATTTTTCTCTCGCTTGAGAATAATAAAAAGAGGGGTTTCCTCTTCTAATTTATAAAATTTGGTAGAGACTAAGCGATCCAAAACCGCTTTTTTTTCTGATTCGCCGACTACTCCTTCAAAAAATTCTCCTCCAACTGCCGGTCTAACTTCTAAATGGAAGAAATAAAAAATTGTTAGAAGTAAAATCAAGCTGGCGGAAAAGAAAAAGAAAGAGATTTTTAATTTTCTCTTTTCGTTAACTGTTAAAAATTTTGGCAAATATTTGAGTTGTTTTAAATTTGGAAGTTTTTTTGGGTTGTTTTTTTTAATTGTTTCTTGCTCAAACTCAATGCCAAAATTCTTTTTAGAGAATTTTCTAAACATAAATTTATCGAACAAGGATTCTCAAAAAACCTATCAATAGAAAAAGAGTAGCGAAAACAATAGTGGCAATGAAAACGGTTTTTTCCAATCCCCTTCGTGTTTGATAAACTTCTCCTCTTCCGCCGAACAGAGAGGAAAGTCCGCCGCCTCTTGCTTGAAAAAGGACGCAAATAATAAGAAGGACAGAAACAACAATTTGGACAATACTTAAAATATTCATATCTTTTATTATAACAATATAGAAAATTTTGACAAGACATAAAACGAATAGTATAATGATATTAATAAATTTGTTAATTTTTTAGGCGCTTTCGTCTAGCGGTTAGGACACATGGTTCTCAGCCATGTAACACCGGTTCGACTCCGGTAAGCGCTACATAGAAAATTAAATTATGATTACTTGCTTAATCCTTTTTTCCGGCGGACTTGATTCTAGCCTGGCTTTCAAAATTTTGGAGAAACAGAAAAAATTAAAACTTCTAGGCCTCATTTTTAGAAGTTATTTTTTTAATGAAGAAAAGGCAAAAAAGATTGCTGAAAGTATAAATTTACCAATTAAAATTGTTGATATCGGAAGGGAGCACTTAGAAATAGTGAAATCACCAAAACATGGTTACGGAAGCGGAATAAATCCTTGTCTTGATTGCAAAATTTTAATGCTGAAAAAGGCAAAAGAAATTTTGAAAAAGACAAAAGGTAAAGTTTTCGTGGCCACTGGCGAAGTTTTGAACCAAAGGCCGATGTCACAAATGCGGCCTGCTCTTGCCCTGATAGAAAAAGAATCAGGCTTAAGCGGATTTTTGTTAAGACCTTTGTCAGCCTTGTTACTGGAAGAAACAACCCCGGAAAAAGAAGAATGGATACAAAGAGAAAAATTGTTAGACATTTCTGGCCGATCGAGAAAAAGACAGCTTGTCTTAGCCAAAGAGTTTGGTCTTAAAACTTATTTAACTCCGGCTGGCGGTTGTATTTTGACTGAAAAAGAATTTGCAAAAAAAGCGAAAGAACTTTTTGAAGTTTGCCCTGATTGCCGAGCAAATGACGTAGAATTATTAAAAATAGGCAGGCATTTTTGGCTCTCTAAAACAAAAATAGTGGTAGGCAGAAACGAGGAGGAGAACCTCAAATTAAAAAAACTTGCCAGGCCAGGAGATTGTCTGATTGAACTTAAAGATTTCGCCGGGCCTCTGACCATGATCAGGAATTATGGGCCAGAAAAAGAATTAAAGCAGGAAGCAATAGAAAAGGCCAAGGAATTGACTCAATTTTATTCCACTAAAGCCAGAGGAAAGAGGGGAATAAAGTTTACTTGTTTTAAATAATAATCCTGATATAATATTTATATGGAATCACCAAAATTTGAAATCCCAATCAGAGTTATAAAAGAAAAGGCGCCATCTGAAAAGGAGCCATCCCCCAAAGTAGAAAAAGAAAAAAAATGGGAAAGGTTTAAGGAAACGGAAAAGGTGTCAGAAACTACCATTCCTGTCAGTACGGTCGCGTCTCTCGCCGAATTTAAACCTTTAACCGAGGCAGAAATCACTAAAGAAATAGAAAATATCCTCTCGGAAAATTTAGAAGAAATTTATCAGGGTTTGCCTCAAAATCTTAGAGAACAATTCAGAAAAAAGGGGGATGAAACGGTTTCGGAAATTAAAAAAGTTATTTCCAAAACAAAAATAGTCATCTATAAAATTTTGAAACTCATTAAAGAATGGCTGAGGGTGGTGCCGGGAATAAACAAATTTTTCTTAGAAGAAGAAGCAAAAAGAAAAACGGCGAAAATTCTAGCTCTGGTAGAGAAAGCAAAGAAAAAGAAATTATAAAATAATTTTGCATTTTGACTATATGTTAATTTGTCTTCCCCTTGAAGGGGAAAAAATAAATTCCTTGCTTTCGGTCCGATTTGAAGAAGCGAAGTATTTTTTATTAATTGATAATGAAACTAAAGAACTAGAAATAGTTGAAAATTTAGCTAGTTGCGATGAAGCCGTTTATTTAGCCACCACCAAAAGACCGAAAGTAATCATCACCGGCAATCTCTTGCCGGCTTCTTTTGACTTTTTAAAGGCTTCAGGAGTGAAAATAATTTCTGGCGTCTTCGGCCAAAGCGGCAAAGAAGCCCTTGAAAATTACAAAAAAGGAAAATTAAAACCGATAGAAACTCATCAAACAACAGTTAAGGGAAAACTTTTATAAATTCAAACTTATGAAAAAATCATTTACCCTTATTGA
>MNZE01000025.1 GCA_001873465.1 Parcubacteria group bacterium CG2_30_36_38
ACCACTGAATCAACCAAAGAGGTTGAAGTGATGCTTCGTCTTCATCAGGATCTTGCCCCGATAAAAATAGCTATTTTGCCTTTAGTTAAAAAGGAGCCGTTGATAAAATTAGCTCGCGAGATATATCTTAATTTTAAAAAATATTGGCCGGTTCAATATGATGAAGCCAGCTCCATCGGTCGCCGTTATCGCCGAGGCGATGAGATCGGCACTCTTTTCGCCCTGACTGTTGATTTTGAGAGTTTAGAAGATAAAAAAGTTACCGTCAGAGACAGGGATACTATGAAACAGGAAAGAATAGAAATTGATAAGCTTACTGAATATTTTAGAAATAAAAATGTATAAAAAAGTTGTACTAGAAAATGGTCTAAGAATAATCACCGTACCGATTAAAAGTACCGGGGCAGTGACGATTTTGATTTTAACTGAAGTTGGATCAAAATATGAGACAAGGGAGGTCAATGGTATTTCGCATTTTATTGAGCACATGATATTCAAAGGAACGCAGAAAAGGCCCACCACCCAAGAGGTAAGCTCGGCTCTTGATAGGGTCGGGGGAGAATACAACGCTTTTACCGGCGGGGAATTTACTGGTTATTGGGCAAAAGTAGATGCTAAGCATTTAGATTTAGCCCTTGATTGGATCTCTGATATTTTTTTAAATTCAAAGTTTGACGAGAAAGAGATAGAAAGAGAAAAAGGAGTGATTATTGAAGAAATAAACATGCGGCTTGACATGCCGACAAGTTATGTCTTTGATCTCTGGGACAAGTTGCTTTATCAAGATCAGCCAGCTGGTTGGCCTATTTCTGGAGAGAAAGAAACAGTGGCTAAATTAGAAAAAGGAGATTTTTTTGAATATTCAGCCAATCATTACTCATCGCGGAATACGGTTGTTTGTTTGGCTGGCAATTTCGAGTCAAAAATTGCCCTAGAAAAGGCAAAAAAGTATTTTAAAAAGATAAGAACAAATAAACCAAAACAAAAATTGAAGGTGATAGAGAAGCAAAGCAAACCACAAGTTCTTAATTATTTTAAAGAAACAGATCAAACCCATTTTTGTTTGGGAGTACGGGGCTACGACTTGTTCCATCCACAACGATATACTCAGGGTGTGATCGCGACAATTTTAGGGGGACCAATGAGCTCGCGCCTTTTTATTTCTGTGCGGGATAAACACGGCTTAGCTTATTATATCCATACTCTCTCTGACAGCTCGACGGATACCGGCTGCCTTGTCACCCACGCCGGGGTGGATAATAAAAACGTTGATAAAGCTCTCGAGCTAATTTTAAAAGAATATAAATCTCTTAAAGAAGGGGAGATAGATAAAGAAGAATTGCAGAAAGCAAAAGATTATTTAAAAGGAAGATTATATTTAGCCTTAGAATCATCAGAGGCGCAGGCTTCATTTTATACTAATCAAGAATTGTTAACGCGAAAAATTTTGACTCCGGAAGAAGAAGTAAAAAAAATCGATAAAGTGACGCTTAATGATATTAGAAAAGTGGCTCAAGATATTTTTAGGAGAGAGAAGCTAAATTTAGCTTCAATTGGGCCGGCTAAAGAAAAAGAGACCTACTTGAATATTTTAGAAAATAGCTTATAATAAACCCGTATGGAGAAGCAAACTACTCTTATCAAAATTGACCCCTGGTCAGTTTTAAAAGTTATTTTGGTTTTTTTAGGATTTTGGTTTTTATACCTGATTCGGGATGTCATCCTGATTTTTTTAATTGCTGCTTTTCTCTCCATTATTATTATTCCAGCGGTAAATTTTTTTGAAAGAAAGAAATTTCCCCGTTGGCTTGGTGTCTTGGTCGTTTATCTAATCATTTTAGCTGCGGTCGTATTTTTGAGCTTTTTGGTTTTTCCGACCTTAATCAGTCAGGGTAAAGTTTTACTTGAGAAAATACCGGATTATTTTAAGTCCATTTTAGGCGGAGGATCAGTATTGGAAAGCGATAGCTTTTTCGAAGCCATAAAAAGATGGTTAACCACTTCTAGCCCGGAGCGATCTCAAATATTTTCTTTTTTTGGCAACGTAGTTAGCGGTTTGTTTACCACCATCATGGTTTTCATCATCGCCTTTTATCTTTCAGTTGACAGAGAATTCATCAATCGTCAAATTATAAAATTTTCTCCTCTTAAATATCGAAATTTTTTAACAAACTTTTATTCCACTGCTCAACAAAAAATTGGCGCTTGGTCAAGAGGAGCCTTATCTCTTTGTTTTATTATTGGTGTTTTAAGCTATTTAGGCCTCTTGATCTTAGGCGTTAAATTCGCTTTAGTTTTAGCAGTACTCGCTGGCGTCACTGAGATCATCCCCTATGTTGGTCCTTGGATCGGCGGAACAGTCGCTTTTATTGTGGCCTTAGTTGATTCGCCAATGAAAGCTTTTTTGGTCGCTATTTTTTATTTGATTTTACAGCAAGCGGAAAATAGTTTAATTGTGCCGCTTACGATGCGTAAGGCCGTTGGTTTGAATCCGGTGGTAGTTTTAGTTGTTTTACTGATTGGCGGAAAACTGGCCGGACCAATCGGCGCTCTTCTGGCTGTGCCGGTGGCCACGATTATCGGTATTTTAGTAAAAGAGTATTTAAATTATAAAAAAGAAATTAATCAAAAATCAGAAGCTTAATCTATGTTTGTTCGAAAAATAGGCATTGATTTAGGAACAGCGAATACTTTAGTTCATGTTCCGACGCGCGGCATTATTATCAACGAGCCATCAGTGGTGGCTATTTCTACTATTGATAAATCAGTGCTAGCGGTTGGCAATGAAGCGAAGGAGATGATCGGTCGGACGCCCGATACGATTGTGGCAAAAAAACCTTTGAAAGATGGGGTCATCGCGGATTATAAGACAACCGAGGCAATGCTAAAATATTTTATTAGCAAAGCCCTGGGCAAAATAAGAATTTTTAAACCGGAAGTGATGATTTCTATCCCTTCTGGAGCAACGCCGACTGAGCGCCGGGCGGTAAAAGACGCGGGGATGGCTGCTGGTGCTAAAGAAGTTTATGTGATCAAAGAACCGATCGCCGCTGCCATTGGTTCTAATATTCCCATTGGTTCAGCGGCTGGCCATATGATTGTTGATATGGGAGGCGGGACGACTGAAGCAGCCGTGATTTCTTTAGGCGGGATTGTTGCTTGTATCTCAGTACGGGTAGCGGGGAACAGACTTGACGCGGCTATTGCTTCCTATATTCGCAGAAAACACAATTTAGCCATAGGCGAGCAAACAGCAGAGCGAGTAAAGATTGAGATTGGTTCAGCTATACCTCTTGAAAAAAAGTTGAAAATGGATGTTAAGGGCCGGGAGATGACAACCGGTTTGCCAAAAACTATTATCTTAAGCTCTGATGGCGTGACCGAAGCTGTCCAAGATGATCTAGAGGCGATTGTTGACGCTATAAAATTAGTCCTTTATAACACCCCGCCGGAATTATCAGCTGACGTCATGGAAAAGGGTATGGTTTTGGCAGGCGGGACAGCGCTTTTAAGAAACATTGATAAATTTATTTCTCAGGCAATTGGCGTACCTGTTTTTGTCGCTGACGAGCCGCTCTTGGCAGTGGCTAAAGGCACAGGAATAACCTTAGATAATCTAGAAGCGTATAAAAAAAGCATTTTAGCGATGAAGTGGTAATTTATGCCTATTATTTTAGCTATTTTAGCCTTAAGCATTTTAGTTTTTTTTCACGAACTTGGCCATTTTCTGAGCGCCAAGATTTCTGGCGTGAAAGTAGAAGAGTTTGGCGTTGGTTATCCGCCTCGGATTTTTGGTTTTTATAAAAAAAATAGTCAATATCGTTTTTTCTGGGGGAAAAAAATTCCTGAGAAAGAAGAACTTCACACAATTTATTCTTTAAATTGGATCCCTTTTGGCGGATTCAATCAACTGAAGGGAGAGGCCGGCGAAGGCGCTTCTTTAAAAAAAGAAAAAGAAAGTTTTATGGCTCAAGCTTGGTATAAAAAAGCCTTTATTTCTTTTTCAGGCGCCCTGATGAATATTATTTTGGCTTTTTTGATTTTTTCCGCCTGTTTTTTTTATGGTATGCCTCAAGCGCTTGAGGGGGGAGTAAAAGGGCGAGTAATTGAAAAAAAGGGGGTCCAGATAATTGCAGTTATGCCTGGTTCGCCAGCAGAAAAAGTAGGATTGAAAATGGGAGACGTTATTCTCAAGATTGATAATCAGGAGGTAGTTGGAAGCGAAGAAGTACAGGGGGAAATTCGCAAGAGGAAGAACGAGGAAATTTCATTAACTTTAAAGAGGGGGTTTAGGATTTTAGAAAAAAAAGTAAGAGTCGGAGATGCCAGTCAAATTTATCCTCAAGTGAAAGAAAGCTACGGAGCAATTGGCATCTCTCCGGTCGAGATAGGAATTGTCAGATATTCTTTAGGGCAATCGATCATCAATGGTTTTAAAACAACGTTTTTTTTGACCGGTCAAATGTTTTACGGAGTTGGCTTATTTTTTAAATCTATTTTTATTGAAAAAGCAAAAATTATCAAACAAATAGTCGGACCGGTTGGCGTGGGCGCTATGATTAGTCAGGCCGCAGAGGTTGGTTTTGCTTATTTTTTTCAATTACTTGGCCTTTTATCTTTAGCCCTAGGCGTTTGTCAATTGATTCCTTTCCCCGCTTTAGATGGATTTAGAGTAGTGACTTCTCTCATTGAAGGGGTGAGAAAAAAGCCGGTTAATCCAAAAATTGAAGCGATGGCCATTAATTTTGGATTTTTCTTTATATTATTTTTAATGATTGTGGTAACTTCGCGAGAGATCATTGGTTTTTTCTAATTTCTATTAGCTATGTATCAATCTAAATTGTTTACCAAGACTCTTAAATCTCCTCCAAAAGATGCTGTTTCCATTAATCATCAGCTTTTGACAAGGGCTGGTTTTATAAAGCAATTAACTAGCGGTATCTGGTCTTTTTTGCCCTTAGGTTGGCGTGTTTACAAGAAATTAGAGAAGATTGTGGAAAAAGAACTTGATGCCATTGGATCACAAGAGGTTTTTTTACCGACTCTTATCCCGGCTGAACTTTGGCGAGAAACAGGCCGTTGGGATACGATGGACCCCCCTCTTTTTAAATGTAAAGATCGTCATGAAAAGTGGTTCGGTTTGGGGTCGACTCATGAAGAAGTAATAACTGAGCTGAGCCGTTTTTACATTAATTCTTACAGAGATTTGCCTCAGGCCCTTTATCAAATTCAAAATAAATTTAGAAATGAGACGCGGCCTAGCGGAGGATTATTAAGGACAAAAGAATTTTTGATGAAAGATTTATACAGTTTTCATCAATCAGAAGAAGATTTGAGAAAATTTTATCAAAAAGTGGTTAAAGCTTATCAAAAATTTTTTAAAGTCTGTAAATTAGAGACCGTTTTAGTGGAAGCTCATTCTGGCTCAATTGGTGGGAACAAGTCTCAGGAATTCATGGTTTTTTCTGAGACAGGCGAAGACAAGATTTTATACTGTCCTCGTTGCGGCTGGGGAACAAACATAGAGAAGGCTCCAGATGAAGAAAAGTGCCCTAAGTGTTTCTCTAAATTAGAGAAAAAAAATGCCATAGAGATTGGCCATGTTTTTGAATTGGGCGCGCTTTATAGCGAAAAAATGTCTGCCTTTTTTGTTGATCAAAAAGGAAAGAGAAAGCCTTTAATCATGGGTTGCTATGGAATCGGCTTACCTCGCCTCCTTGCTACTATCGTGGAAGTCCATCATGATCAGGATGGCATTATCTGGCCTTTGAGAGTTGCCCCCTTTGAATACCACCTGCTCTCTTTCAAAAAGGATAAGGAGGCGAATAGAATTTATCGCCTTCTGACCTCTTATGGCAAGGAAGTTTTATTTGATGAGCGCGACCTGTCGCCCGGAGAAAAGTTAAAAGACGCTGATTTAATTGGCATTCCTAAAAGATTAATTATTAGCCAGAAGACGGGAAAAATGATAGAATATAAAGAGAGAGGCAACAAAAAAACGAAGCTGATTAAAATAAAAGATTTAATGAAATTTTTTAATATCAATTTTTGAATTTTAAATCGTATGTTTAATCTTTTCTCGAGGAGCGACGTGGCCATTGATTTAGGGACAGCTCGGACAAAAATTTATCTCAAAGGCAAGGGCGTGTTAATGGATGAGCCAACGATTGTCGCTATTAACACAAGATCCGATCAGATTATTGCTATTGGCGAAAGCGCTCTTAAGATGGAAGGGAAATCGCCGGCTCATATTATGGTGACAAGACCAATTAATTCTGGGATTGTCACGGATTTTGAAATAGCGGAAAGAATGGTCAAAAATTTGCTGGATCGACTGTTTCAAACTACTTTTTATGGCGTTAGACCGAGAATTATTACTAACGTCCCTTTAGATGTGACGGAAGTAGAAAAAAAGTCTCTTGAAGATATAATGTGGCAAGTTGGAGCCAAAAAAGTTTATCTTATTGAAAGACCGATTGCGGCCGCCATAGGTTGCAGTCTTCCAATTCAAGATGCTTGCGCTTCTTTGATTGTAGAAATGGGCGCTGGCCTCACAGAAATCGCAGTTATTTCCTTGTCTGGCATTGTTTCTTGGCGTTCACTCAAATTTGGTGGCGAGAGTTTAGACTTTTCAATTATTAATTATATTAGAGAAAAATATGGCCTGCTGCTTGGCAAAAGAACGGCTGAAGATTTGAAAATAAAAATAGGCTCTGCCATTGCTGACAAGCCTATTGAGATGAGAGTTAAGGGAAGAGATTTGCAAAGTGGTTTGCCGAAAGAAATTAAGGTTTCAAATGAGGAAATAAAAGAAACAATTATAGGACCACTTAAAAATATTGTTGAAAATATCAGGGAAACGATTGAGCAGACCCCACCGGAATTAGTTTCGGATATCTATGAGCGGGGGATGGTGATTTCAGGCGGACCGGCTCTTTTGCCTGGGCTTGTTAAATTTTTAGAAAAAGAAATTAAAATCCCCATTCACTTAGCTCATGAGCCTGGACAGAGCGTAATTCACGGTTTAGGAATGGTGCTTGAAGATTTTAATAACTTGAAAGACGTGGTTATTCCCTTAACTGATGAATAGTGTCAAGTGGAGAGACTATTCGAGCTTCATTGAGATAAGTTTTGTTGATCCTCCTCGCTCCATTGTCGCTCCGTATAAAACATCGGCTATTTCCATCACGACCGGGTTATGAGAGATAAGAATAAATTGAGTTCTTTGCACCAATTCTTTGATAATTTTGGCAAAACGATCAGAATTTTTTTCATCAAGAGCTGCGTCCGCTTCATCTAAAATAACAAAAGGCGGTTTATTAATAGAGATAATAGCGCAAATAAGGCCGAGGGAGGTCAAGGCCTTTTCTCCGCCAGAGAGCATCTCAATGTTCTTTATTTTTTTTCCTGGCGGTTCGGCAAGAATTTCTATATCATATTCTTTTTGTTCGATTAATTTTGTTTCTTCTACCTCTTCAATTGCTTCTTGTTGAGACGTTATTTCCTTTTCAAGATTTTTGGATATTTCCTCTAATTTTATTTTTGCCCCTCCGCCACCAAAAAGTATTTTAAAAAATCTGTCAAATTCCTTATTAATTTTCGTAAAATTTTCTTTAAATTGGATTTTAATTTTTTCTTCAAGCTTATAAATAATTTCTTTGAGAGATTTAATGCTTTCTTTCAGGTCCTCGGTTTGGGAGGAGAGAAAATTGAAACGTTCAAGAGCAATCTTATGTTCTTTTTCCACCTCAGGATCTATACCGCCGATCATTTCTAATTGATGTTTCATTTTTTTTATTTGGTCGAGCTTTTCTCTATTGGGCCTTAGTTCGTCAGCTTCTTTCTCTTTAAGTATTTCAAGAGAACCTGTTTCCTCTATTATTTCTTTTTCTAAGTCGTCTTTTCTTGTTTCTATTCTGGCTGTTTCAATTTTTATTTCGTTGATTTCATTATCAATTATATTAAGTTGGTTCTGATATTTTTCAATTTCCTTTTGTTCTTCTAAAATTTTTCCTCTTTTTGCTTTTTCTTCGCTCAAAAATTGGCTTAATTCTTGATTAATTTTTTTAATCTCCTCGCTAAGGGACTCTATTTTTGTTTTAATCTCCTCGCATTCTTTTGTTTTGTTTTCTAAATCTCCCGAAAAATTCTCTTTGTTTTCCTTAAAACAATTTATTAAATCTTCTAATTTGAGGCTAATAGCTTGAACCAGTTCTTTAATTTTTAAGATATCCTTTTCCTCTTTTAGTTTTAAAACAAAGTCCTTCATCTCTTTTAGGCCGCCTAAAATCTTTTTTGTCTCAGCGGTTATTTCTATCTGTTCGTCTCCTTTGCCTCTTTTTTGCACTTGCTTGATTTCAAATTCTAAGAAGGTTTGTTTTTTAAAATAGTCATTTTTTATTTCTAAAAGCTCTTGATATTTTTCTTGTTTATTAAAATAGTTCTTATCAATTTCCTCTTTGCCAAATTCTTCAATTTTTGCTTTGAAACCCGAGAGATTGTTTTCAATCTCTTTTTTGAAAGATGTTTTTTTCTCAAGGCCCTGTTTTTTAGAAATAATTTGAGCATTAAGTTCTTGCCAAATTTCCCCATAATATGTTTTTTGAAGAGATCGCAGTTCTTTCTCTAGAATTTGGCGCTTTTGCAACTTATTCATTTGTCTTTTTAAAGAATTAAGATGCGGAGTCAACTCAGCCAGGGCAATCAAAGCATTGTCTAAATTTTTTTGACTTTTAACAATTTTCCTTATTGCTTCATTTCGTTTGATCATGTATTGTTCAATGCCAGTCGCTTCATTGAAGAAGACCTGTCTTTCCTCTGATGATGATTTGAGGATCGCATCGGTCATCCCTTGATTTACGAAAGAATAACTTTTTTGGCCAAAATTATGTTGAGCTAAAAGGAAAATGACGTCTCCCAATTTGACTTTATCACTATTGATTAAATATTCGTTTTCGCCAGTTCTAAAAAGATGCCGGCTAATCTCAAATTCAGGTTCGCCCTTTTCATTACTAAAAAATAAATCAACTTTTGCCTCTCGATTTTTTCCCGTAGCCGTCTCAGAAAAAATATTTTCGAAATTTTTACTTCTTAAAGTTTTTAAACTCTGTTCGCCGAGGCCCCAAGCAATAGCATCAACAATGTTCGACTTACCAGAGCCGTTTGGTCCGACCACAGCCGTGATGCCGAAATTGTTATTTTTAGGCTTAGGGAAAATAACCGTAGTCTTTTGGGCGAAAGATTTAAAGCCAATAATTTCTAGACGATCTAAGTACATGCAAAAAAATTAATGTATATAAAATTGCAAATTAAAATTTCAGAAAACCTTTAATTGCTTTTTTTGCCGCTTTTATTTCTGCTTCTTTTTTACTTTTTCCTGAAGCAACGCTTAGGTTTTTATTATTTACCCTGACAGCCACGCTAAAAGTTCTGTTATGGGGAGGCCCTTCTTCTTTGATAACCTGATAATGAGGCAGGGTTTTAAATTTTTCTTGAGTTATTTCCTGAAGATAATTTTTAGGATTTTTTATTTCTTTTTTTTCAGTTAAAGTGGAAATCTTTGAACTTAATTTATCTTTTAGAAAATCTATGGCCTTCTTTGAACCTTTATCTAAATAAATAGCCCCAATTAGGGCTTCATAGGCATTGGCTAGAAGATATTTTTTTGTTTCTCCGCGTAATTTCACGCCTTTGCCTAAATAAAGATATTGGTCAAGATTGAGACGAGAGGCGAGTTCGTAAAGGTTTTTTTTGTCAACCAGGTTTGTTTTAATGATGGTGAGATCACCTTCTGGTTTATCAAGAAGCCGGTAGAGCAGGTCGCTTGTAATAAAGCCTAAAACTGCGTCACCTAAAAACTCTAATCTTTCGTTATCTTCAAGTCTTTCTAAAGGATTCTCTTTTACGAAAGAACTGTGAGTTAAGGCAATTTTTAGAAGATCTTTATTTTTGAATTTAAATCCTATTTTTTTTTCTAAATTTTCTAATTTTTCCATAATAATAGGGCATTTATAAAAAGCGGGAGAGCGGGATCGGACCGCCAACCTTTCCCTTGGCAAGGGAACGTTCTACCATTGAACTACTCCCGCATTCTTATTATTTTACCCCTTTTTGTCGTCTTCGTCAATTTAAAGTTTTTCTAAAATTTTTAATTCTAACTTATTAGCCTCTGTATCATAAGTTGCAAAAGTGGCTTTATAAAACATACCAGCCAAATTACCAGGATTAGCCAAATAAACAACCTTTTGGTCTCGGCCCTTAGTTTTTATCTCTTCTATCCAAGGTTTATGAGTGTGACCATAAAAAACTAAATCATAAAGACCAGAGGTGGCCAATTTTTTACCTTCATCCGGCTTATGGACAAAAGCAATTTTTTTACCTTTTACTTCGATTCGGCCAAAATCTCCGTGGAGTTTAACGTTCTTAAATTCTTGCACTTTTTTAGACAACAACTCCCGGTCTCCGACATTTCCATGAATAAGATGAATTTCGCCGTAAAAATTGGGCGCCAAAACTTCTGTCAAAATCGATGGCGCACAAAGATCACCACAGTGAATAATTAAAGAAACGCCCTCAGCTTTAAGCCAAGCTAGAGCTTTTTCTAAATTAGGAATATTATCATGAGAGTCAGAGATGATAGCTAAGCGCATATTTTTTTTAAATATTCTATCGTCTTTCGATTAATAATTGTATTTTCTAAATAATTTTTAAAATCTTCTTTATCTAAGGAATCAAGGATTTCTTTTTTATCTGCATAAATTCGCTTTAATCTTTCTTTTTCTTCTTCCAATTCTTTTTCTTCAACGTTTATTTTTTCTTTTAAGGCAACTTCTCGGATAATTAAGGCAGCTTTAATTCTTTCTTCGGCCTGGGGAACAAATTCTTTTTTTAATTCGTCCTTTGTTTTTTTCATCATGTTTAAATAATCTGAGAATTCAAGCTTGAGTATATTTTTTACTGATTCCTCCATCTCTATCATCATTTTTGTTAGCTCTTTTTCAATCAGAATGTTAGGAATTTCTTCAAATTCAGATTGACCTGCTATCTCTTTTAAAATTTCAAGTTCAAACTTTTGTTCTGTTTTTCCTTTTTTTTCTTCCAAAAGATTGTTTTTAATTTGATTTTTTAATTCCTCTATGTTTTTAAATCCACCCAAGCTTTGAGCAAAAGAGTCGTCAAGCGGAGGGAGTTCCCGTGAGAAAATTTCTTTAATTTTCACTTTAAAATCTATTCTTTTGCCGGCCAATTTTTTATCCAGGTAATCTGAAGGATAATCAAGGGCGAATTCTCTCATCTCGTTTATCTTGGCGTCAACAAGATTCTGGGAAAATTCTTTTAGATAATAATTTTTTCCCAAGATAAAAACAGCGTCTTTCTGAGTCCCATTTTCAAGAGTCGCTCCCTCAAAAAACATTTCAATATCAGCCTTGACGAGATCGCCTATTACCCCCGGCGACTCTTTTCTTATTTGCTTTGCCCTTGATTCTTGTAGGTTTTCTAAAAATTTTTTGATCTCCTCTTCTTTAATTTCAGATATTTCTTTTTTTGTTTTAATTTTTTTAAAATTAGCCAATTTAACTTTGGGAATTAAGGCGAAATTAAGCTTAAAAATCAATTCGTTTTCTGGCGCAACCTTTTCGAGAGCGACTTGGGGTGGGGCAGCTATTTCAACATTCAGTTTTTTAATGATCTCACCATATTTTTCCTCAATAGCCAAAGAAACTGCTTCGTCTGTAATTTTATATTCTCCCACTTCAAGCCTGACAAGAGGAAGAGGGGCTGCTCCTCGTCTGAACCCCGGCAAGGTGAATGAAGCGGCTATTTTTTCCAAAGCTTTAAGATAAAATGGCTTCATTTCTTCTTCAGAAAGAGTGACTTTAGCTTCCAAAATATTTTTGGGTAATTTTTGGGTTTCAATTTTCATGTTTCAAAATTTAGTTTAGACTTTTTTCTTTTATTTGTTTTAAAATTTTTTTTGTTTTAGGCCAAGTTAATTTTTTTAAAGCCGTCTTTTTATCAGCCCATAAATACTTATCATGTTCAACGACTTTTTGTTTTAAAGATACTTTTTCATTCATATCCGCTCTAACTAAAAAAATATCAACAATAGCGTATTTCTTTCCTAATGCTTCCCATTTTTCTTTTTTGCCTAAACTTTTAATTATTTTGAAATTTTTTAACCTTGTTTCTTCTCCGATTTCTCTTTTTAGGGTTTGCCGCCGTGTTTCTCCTTTTCTGGTTGTTCCTTTAAGCGGTTCCCATCCTTTCCAGCGCAGAACGCGATGAAGAATTAAAAAATAAGGCTTTTTGCCTTTTAAATCATAAATAATAGCCTGAACTTTTTTTATTGTTTTCATAAAGGTTTTTCTGGCTCAACTTTTTCTTCGGTCTGTTCTTTAACTTGTCCTTCAACTTGTTTTTCTTCAGGCATTTTTTCTTCTCCTTCTTGCTGAAGTTCAATTTTATAACCCGTTAATTCAGAGGCTAAATGGAGATTCAACCCCCTTCTGCCAATCGCTAAAGCCATTTGGTCTTTTGCCGCTTTGACTTTCGCTATTTTATTCTCCTCGTCCAATTCTAAAGAAATAATTTTTGCTGGCGAAAGAGCATTGGCAACAAACTTTTTAAGATCGTCTTTATATTCAATCACGTCGATTCTTTCATTATTTAAGCCGGCGGCAATAGTTTGAATCCTGATGCCTCTTTGACCTATTGATGCGCCGACTGGGTCTAAGTTTTTTTCTGAAGTAAAAACTGCCACCTTCGATCTTATACCCGGTTCTCTGGCAATTTTTTTAATTTCCACTGCCCCAGAAGAAACTTCCGGGATTTCAGAAAAGAATAAATGCTTAAGGATTTCTGTGTGTCGCCGGGAGATTATAACTTTCGGTTCCCGACTGGTTGGTGAGACTTTGAGAATATAAAATTTGAATCTTAGGCCGGTAAGATAGTTTTCCCCCTCAATTTGCTCGTCAGGGGGCAGGAGGGCAGTCACATTGTCTATATTAACCAAAACAAGCAGGCCTGATCTTTTTTGAACCACTCCTTCAACTACGCTTCCTTCTTTCCCTTTAAATTTTTCAAAAGTCATATCTCTTTCCAGCTCTTTTAATCTTTGGATAATTACTTGTTTTGCTGTCTGGGCGGCAATTCTGCCAAAGGCGCTGGGAACAGGGAGTTCTGTTTTTATTTCATCTCCGATTTTAAATTTCTTTTTGGGATAAAGTTTCTTCGCTTCGGAAATTTCTATCTCTGTTTTCGGATTAAATTTTTTCTCTTCTTTTTCTTCTGTTTCTTCTTTTATTTCCTCTGCTGCTTCTTCTTTTGGTAAGGCCTTCTCTTGGTCTTCAGCCACTATTTTGATGTCAAAAACTTTAATTTTTCCCGTAGCCGGGTCAAAGTTTACTTTGAGATTTTGATTCTTTAGGCCAAAATCTTTGCGATAAGCAGCAGCTAAAGCATACTCCAAGGTTTCCAAAACTTTTTCCTTAGGTATTTTTCTTTCTTGACAAATTTGTTCAATTAGTTCTAAAATTGTTTTTTCCATAAAAAATGATTAAAATATCTAGCTTGATTTAAGCTAGATTTAATCTTCATAATATTTATTATAATATTTGATTTAAAACTGTCAACCCCTTCCCTTTCCCATTCCTTTTGTTATAATAATCACATGAAGGCAGAAACACTTAAAATTCCAGGCGGGAAAGAGTTGATTGATGTGGTAAAGGTTTTTGAAGCGCTTGGAATTGCTGAGAAAATGAAAATAGCTGATTTAGGCTGTGGCCGGCGGGGTCATTTCTCTTTGCAAGCAGCTAAACTAGTTGGGACAAAGGGTATTGTCTACGCCATTGATATTTTACAGCCAGCCCTTAAAAGCGTAGAAAGTCTAGCAAGTCTTTTTGGCATCAATAACCTCAAAACAATTTGGGCAGACTTAGAAGTGCCTGGAGGGATGAACTTAGAAACAGAAAGTATTGATTTAGTTCTTCTTAATAATATCCTTTTCCAAACAAAGAAACACGAAATAATTTTAGCTGAAGCAAAGAGAATCCTAAGGCGAGGCGGCAAGCTATTGGTGACTGAATGGGAAAAAACCGGAGCTCCTTTTGGCCCTGAACCAGAGAAGAGAGTTGATAAAGAAAAGGTAAAAAAAATAGCAGAAAGCGTTGGATTGGTTTTTGAGAAGGAAATAAAACCTGGGCCTTATCACTATTCTTTAATTTTTCTGAAAAAATAACAATTTGTCTTAAAGAGGTTGACATTTTTAAGTGGTCTGTTATAATATATTTAGATTGAAGGTTAGTCGGTTCTCTGTCTTGTAGGAGACTTTGGCTGACAAAGGTCGGCCTTTAATTCTTAATTAAAAATATAACCCTATAAAATGGAAAACAAACTTTATGTAGGCGGTCTTTCTTTCCAAACGACTGACGAAGGATTAAAAGATTTCTTTGCTCAGGCTGGCACAGTTAATTCAGCTAAGGTCATTATAGATAAAATGACCGGCAAATCGAGAGGATTCGGCTTTGTGGAAATGTCTTCTGGAGAAGAAGCTGACAAAGCTGTTGAAATGTGCAATGGCAAAGAATTGGATGGCAGAACTCTAAAAGTAGATAAAGCCAGACCAATGCAAGAAGGACGTCCTAGAGGTAGTTTTAGATCTAATCGATACTAAAAATACTCTTAATCAAAAAAAATCGACCCCGCTTAGCGGGGCCGATTTTTATTTTGCTTTTATTTTTATTTTTTTACTTTAATAATTTGATTCCCAAACCAGCAATTTGGGTCCCACTGAAAATTAAGATTGCCGCCCAAAGTGACCAAGAAATCAAATTTAATAATCGAGGCACAGAATCAGTCGGCAGCATTTTTTGCAGTTGTTCTCCCACGGCTTTCCCCATTTCCTGTTCTACTCCCCCTGGTTTCTCAGTAATTGTTTGGGCTTGAGTCTTGAAAATTTCTGGCGCTGTTTCCTTGGCCGTGAAAATCTTAAAAGAAGAATAGAGGCCATAAATGATGATAGCGACGCCGATAATTAGCAAGATTAAGCCAAATATTTTATTAGTTTTCATAGATTTTAAAGTTACTTATCCACATCCCTTTCTTTCTATTGTTATTTTATCAAGAACCCCTGGAACTGCAAGACATTGGTACCCGAGAAGGAGCGAAGGGGCTGAAAGCGCAATGTGGTTCGACGAACGAAGCGAGGAGAAAGTCAGGCAGAGGCGGGCTTATCCTAATTTAATCAATTTCGAAACAGTAACTAAAATTGCTCCTTTAGTTGGCAGACCTTTATTTTCCGGTATCTTTTCAATAAAAGTTTTCCATTTTCCGCTTGCAAAATATTCGGTGGTGCCAACTAATTTTACGCCATTCCATTCTTTATCCCAAACAGCGAGGCAAACATTATTGTTTTTTTCTAGATTTTCTTTTGTTTGCCTCATATAATTATCAGTAACAAGAATTTGATTTTTTGAAACAACTTTAACATAGGCAACGCCAATTACATTAGGTTTGCCAGCGTCATCAAGGGTAGCAAAAGCAAGAGGATTTTCTTCAATAAATTTTTTTATTTCGGAATTGATTTCTACCATAAGTTTGATTTTTTAAAACGGGAATGAATAAGGTGTTTTTTGTTATATGACTCCGTACCAGTTGGAACCAGATTATTGCCTATTTACAATATTTTAATGGGACATTCTGTACTATTTAAATCTAAACTTTCTTCTTAACGAAAGAACAGCTAATCCATACCTATTAATTTGTTTTTTCGGCCAAAATTTTTCCGTAGTTTTTGTATTAATGGTAAATAGTATTTCGCATTCCAACTTTCTACCGCTTAGTTCTTGTTTGCCCGGTTTCTGTTCTAACAATACAAGGGTGTCGCCAGACTTATATTTAAAATCGGCTAAGCGAATTTCAAATTGCTTGCGTCCTTCCAATAAGGCTTCAAAATATTCGTGCTGAACTTTCTTGAATATTTTCATAGATATGCGTAGATATAAACAAATTCAAGTGGACTCGGCCGGATTCGAACCGGCGACTTCTGCATTGCAAATGCAGCGTTCTACCACTGAACTACGAGCCCATTATAAGCCGAACATTTTGCCGAGCGTGGCGGAGAGCAAAGTGTTCCAAAGACCGACCATCACAGTAAAGCCGAGTAAAATGACCAAAACACCTAAAATTTTAAAAAATAGTCTTGTGCCTCCTTCGGTACCCAAATATCTTTCTGCCCAGCCAATCGGCCCGGTTATTCTATAAAAAGTTTCTGACTTTATTGTCAGAAGCGCGCCGACAACCACCAGAATAAGACCAAGGATAATGTTCATAAGAAAAAATTAAATTTTTAAGTAAATGGGCGTGGATGGAGTCGAGCCATCTACCTACTGTTTATAAGACAGTCGCTCTAACCGTTGAGCTACACGCCCTCTATTTACGTCATCAAACAATTTTTCTAACTATCGAGTTATACTACCCCGCTCTAAAGAAAATTACTGTTAGAAACATCACAATCTGGCTATAATTGAATTATACGCTTATTTTGTTATATTTATCGCCGATAACTTTCATTGCCATTATAATTTTTTCCGAAAGTCTAGCGTTGTCAACGCATGCATTACAAGTTCCGTGTCCAAATCCCCCTTTATGATTTATGTTTTTCAAAAAATTTTTCTTTATATAAGGTTTTGTAAATTGTTTGCGGGGCATGTTTAATATTTTTGACCAAAAACAAATTCCTTTTTTAATATTCATGTCTTTATACAAATGTAATTGGATTTTTATTTTTTTCCGAGAAACTTTTATGGAGTTGGTGAGCCAAACTATAAAAAATTTGATAATAGAGGGGTCAGTGTTTGAAACCGAGAGTGCAGCTGGCCGGGTTTTAGTTCCTTCGCCCCAGTAAAGGAACAAACCAGCAAGAAAAAGCTCGCGCGCATTCAGAGGAAGAACTAATCTTTTTTGTGTTTTATAAAATTGTTTTAGTCTTTTTTCGCGTTTTCGTCGCATTGTTTCACGATATTTTTCTATCCTTTGTTCATTCCAATCGCGGAGTTCTCGTATTCGTTGTTTTGACAGAGGATAATTTCTTAGCCAAGGGCTTAAAGTACTTTTGCTCACTTTTAGAATCTTTTTAATTTGGCTATAGCTTTTTCCCTGTTTTCTCAAAATTAAAGCTTTTTTGTGGTCTTTGAAACGTGCCATAATTGAGTTATTAATTTATTAGAATTAATGAATTGGTCGGGGATGCCGGATTCGAACCGGCGGCCTCACAGTCCCGAACCGTGCGCGCTACCAACTGCGCTAATCCCCGTTTTTTATCTTATCATAAAGCAAATCTTGAAAAAATCAAGACATTGAGTAGAATAGAAGGTATGGAATCAAATCAGGAAAAACCACTGGCTGACCGGATTAGACCTGAGGGCCTAGATGATTTTGTCGGTCAGGAACATTTAACTGGCCCGGGCAGAATCCTGCGCCGTTTAATTGAGGAGGACAAAGTGCCTTCCATGATTTTTTGGGGTCCGCCTGGCTGCGGGAAAACAACCTTGACCAGAATTGTGGCTAAAAAGACTGAAGCGAACTTTATTTCCTGTCAGGCGACTGAAGTCGGAGTGGCAGAAATCAAAAAAATTATGGATAGAGCCCGGCTTAATAAAAAAGCTTACCAGAAAAAAACAATTATCTTCGTTGACGAGATTCATCGTTTTAATAAAGCTCAGCAAGCCGTCTTTTTACCTTACGCAGAAGATGGCTCAATTATTTTGATTGCCACGACGACTGAAAATCCGTCTTTTGAAATAATTTCGCCTCTGCTTTCTCGTTGTCAACTTTTTATTTTTGAACCCTTAGGGGAGTCTGATCTTAAAAAAATTGTTAAACGCGCTTTGCTTGATAAAAGGAACGGCTTAGGAAACTACAAGATAAAGATAAAGCCTAAAGCCATAGATTTACTAATTGGTTTTTCTTCTGGCGATGCCAGAACGCCTTTGAAGACCTTAGAAACAGCCTTAAAGATCGCCTCGCCGGACAAACAAGGCTATTATCATTTAGATGAGAAGTTGATTATCGAAGCTCTACAACACAAAGCCCTTCGTTATGATAAAAAAGGAGAAGAGCATTATAATATTATTTCTGCTTTTATTAAATCAATGCGCGGCTCTGATCCAGACGCGGCTTTGTACTGGCTCTCGAGAATGCTTGAGGCAGGGGAAGACCCTCGTTTTATGGCCAGACGCATGGTTATTTTTGCTTCTGAAGACATTGGTAACGCCGACCCAATGGCTCTTGAGATAGCTAATGCAGTGGCTCGGGCAGTTGAATTTGTTGGTTTGCCTGAGGCAAAAATTAATTTAGCTCAAGGAGCGACTTATCTCGCTTGCGCTCCTAAATCAAGGGCTTCTTATGAAGCTCTGCTTCTAGCAGAGGAAGACGTGAAAAAGACGCTTGACTTGCCAGTGCCGTTGCACTTACGCAATGCGCCGACTAAATTGATGAAAGAACTGGGCTATGGCAAGAATTATAAGAAGAAGCAGGAATATCTGCCGAAAAAGCTAAAAGGGAAAAAATATTATCAACCACCTTTAAAATAATATGCGTAAACTTGATTTTTTAAGTAAAAAGAGTATTATTAAAACAAGTATGAAAAACATTCTTATTTTCATCTTTATCCTTTGTTTTATCACTTTCTCTCTGCCTGTCTTGGCTCAAGAGACAACAACCGGGACAACGACTGAAATAAAAGAGGGGAGCGATCTCTCTCTCTTTTGGCAGGATTTTAAAGATACTTTAAAGATTTTTTTCACCTGGAATAATGTTGAAAAAGCTAAGGTCGCTCTTAATATTGCGGAAAGGAAGCTTGATGAATATAAAAAATATAGAGCAGAACAAAAAGATAAATTAGCCGGGGAATCTTTGAAGAAGTATGAGAAGGAGATAGAAATAGTTTTAGATGTTTTGGGAAAGGAAAGTAATAAGCCTCAAGCTGAACAAATTGCCCTTGAGGTTAAAGAAAGAACGACAAAAAGTATTCTTGAGCTCCAAG
The DNA here is from genome assembly GCA_001873465.1 of Parcubacteria group bacterium CG2_30_36_38. Taxonomy (GTDB): domain Bacteria; phylum Patescibacteriota; class Patescibacteriia; order UBA2591; family CG2-30-36-38; genus CG2-30-36-38. Next base: position 19,043 of record MNZE01000025.1, read on the forward strand.
AGTTATATGAACAGTCGCCCGAACCTCTCAAAGAAAAAATTGTCCAAATAATTTCTAAACTTCAGAAAAGTTATGAGGTTTCTCTTGGAATTATGAGTGGTGAATATAGGGAAGAAGCCCAAGGTCTTTTTGGACAATTTAAAAATTGGTTTAAAAATAGCTTGGAAAAAATTTATTATAAACTTTGGCCGACTTTTAAGTAGTTATTATAATTTAAAATTAAATTTAGAATTTTTCAAATTCTATGAATTTTGAAAAATTGATCTATCAAATAGAAGAAAAATTTGGGATAAAAGAGCGGAAGAAAGAGTCCTTTTTAGTTTCAGAAACCAACAGAGGTGAAAAAATTTTTGGTGAAAAAGAATATATTGAATTTGAAACGCCGCAAGGCGTTTTTCGCTTAGAAGAGACAAGAAAGCCAAAAATTTTAGACAAAAAAATATTGGCTGGCAAAAGAATTGGCGCTAGAACAGCGGTTGAATATATCTGGTCAAGCGAAGAAAAAAGCGTTTACCTTAAACTTTATAAAAAAGAAAATGGCGATTGGCAAGAAATAGACATTAAAGGTCTAATTTAATTCTTATCATGAATAAATATTTGAAGTTTTATTTTTATTTACCTTTGTTTTTTCTTTATTTATTTTTACTTGTTTCTTTTTATCCAACGATTTTTATAATTAAACTTGTTATCCTTTCAATATTTATTTTTTCTTTTGCAAGCATTTATTTTTTGATCAAGGAAGATTTTAGAACCGATTGGCCAATGGCAGCAGAATTTACCCTGTTTTCCTTAAGTTCTTTTCTTTTTCTTCTTTCAGTCGCGAGTCCTTTTTTGCGATATATCTTTTTAATATTTTTCTTAACTATTCTGGGGTTATTTTTATTTTTTCTTTCTCGAAAAAAATTTTCCCCGCGCTTATACAAACCGGGGAGTTTAGAAAAGGTGGATGATATCATTCAAGGCCTTATTATTTTTACTGCTTTAGTTAATCTGGACTTCGCCAGATTATTTTATAATTTTCCTTTTATTCTTGTTTTAGGTTTTGTTTTCCTTTTATTTATCTGGATTTTTTATTATTCTTTCCATCAATTTGATTTTATTTTCGGCTTGATTTCAGTTGAATTATATTTAAGTTTATCTTTTTTCCCCTTTCAAATTTATCTTAATAGTTTGATTTTTCTTATGCTTTATTATATAATTAATTACTTATGGTTTGGCAAACAAAAAAAATTGTTAGGGTTAAAGATTTAGGAGAGAAGCAAGAGGTAAAAACTAACTCAAAAACAGAGGAACCCAAAGGAGTTGGATTGGAAGAGATAAAGAGTTTTTACGACGAAAAAACTTCCCGCTTAGAAAAACCGGCGTCGGGAATAAGAATCTGGATGTTTGTTTTATTTTTTATCGCCGCTCTTGTCGGCGGTTTTATGGCTAATTTTTTTATTCTAACCCAAGAAAGCATCAAAATACCTTTTGTTGGTGAAATTAGACTTAAAGAATTTTTTCCAACGCGAGAGCTGACTCTTGTCACAGAAAAAAATATAACGGTCACTTCTGACCTACGATTGTCTGATTTGTCAACAAGATTAAAATCTCAAATAATGAATATTTATGAGACAAAAGAAAAAAAGGAAGGAGACAATATTTTTGACCAAGTTTATTTAACCAAAGAAGCAATCTCCCAGGCTGGCGTTTTAACATCTGACGGCTGGTTGATGAGTGCGGGCGATTTAGGTGACGGGAATAAATATGTGGCAGTGAGCAACGAGAATAAAATTTTCGCCATAGAAAAGATTGTTAAGGATCCTTTAACTGGACTTAATTTTTTAAAAGTTGAGGCGAAGAATCTGCCAGTAATAAATTTTATGAGCGGTGAAGAAAAAATTATTCAGGGGGAGCAAGTTTTTTCGTTCGATCACTCTGACAATCTTTTCACTGACATAGTTAGTAGTTCTAGCGGTTCAAGAATCAACAAAAAAGAGGATTTAATTCGTTCCACTGATTATTTTTCCGAGGAGTTAATTCTAGAAAAAGATTATTCTAAAGGAGAATTTTTAGGTTCTTTCATTTTTGGTTTAGATGGTCTATGCTTAGGGATAAAAACTAAAGAAAGAATCGTTCCTTATCCACAATTTGAAAGGGCAATTAAATCTATTTTAGAAAAAAAAGAGATAAGCCGTAATTATTTAGGTCTTAAATATTTAAGGATTGAGGAATTGGCCGGACAAGAGTTTAAAGATGCAGAGAAAGGGGTGATTATTTATGGAGACCCGGAAAAAAGCAGCCCGGCTGAGGCATCGGGCATAAAGTCGGGGGACGTAATTACGCGTGTTGATTCAACGCCGCTTGGAGAGGGGGTCAACCTGACAGAAATAGTCCAAAAAAAGAAAGCAGGCGAAGAAATTAGATTATTTATTTTAAGAGATGGACAAGAGACGGAGGTAAAAGTAAATATAAGAAGTCAAAAATAAGAATATGTTCTACTTAGGTCTTTTCATTGGTATTTTTATAGGTTTGATCATTGGTTTGTTTTTGGCGCCGGGAAGAGGGGGCGAGATAAGAAAAAATTTTAAAAACAGAACTGACGAAATCCAAGAAAAAGTTTTAGTAAAAATTGATAGAGTAAAAGAAAAATTGAGGAAAGTAAAAAAAATAGCTCAATATGAACTAGAAAAAGATATGGAGGAAGTAAAAGGAGCTTTCAATAATGGCAAAAACAAAAAATGATTTACAAAGTTTTAACAATCAAAAGGTTGAGAAGAATTTGGGGATCGATTGGCCTTGTTTTCCTTAAGAAATCAATTTTTAGAAGTTCGCTGTAAATTTTTTTTATTTTTTCTAAACTATATTTGGTTTCTTCTTCTAAGGCCTTTTGAAGAACGTAGGGATGGACACTCATTCTTTTTTTCGGAGAGATTTTTAGCCTGAGAATCAAACTATATTGTCTTATTAAAAGAGAGAGAATATTTTCTATCCCTATTCCCGCCTCAACCTGCTCATTTAAAAGTTTTAAAGCGGTTTTTTTCTCTTTATTCCCTACGGCATCAATTAATTTGAAGATTTTTTGATTTGTTTTAAGTATCAATTTTTCCACCTCTTCTGCCTTGATTAACCTTTTTCTTTCCTTAAGAAATAAAAGTTTATTAAGTTCATTTTCAATCGCCCAAAGATTGTTGCCTAAAGATTCGATTAAAAGGTCGAGCGCTTCTTCTTCAATGGTTGCGTCGGGTAGAAAGTTGTTTTTAATAAATGTTTTAAGTTGCCAAGGTCTGAGAGAAGAAAATTCCTCAGCATATTTTAGTCTTTTTAACCTAAGAAAAAGTTCCTTTGTTGATTTTTCGAGATTTTTCATCTCAACCTTTCCTTCATAAAGGATTAAAATATTGTTTTTATCTCTTTCAATCTCATCAATAAAATCAGAAATTTTTTTAATTAAGTCTTTATTAAGAGAAAACGGCTTTTCAATAATGGTCAACTTTTTTTGACTAAAGAGTTGTTGAGAACTAAAAGTTTTTTTTAACGATTCTTCGTTGACTGCTTCTCCGCTGAGATGAAAAAGGTTTGAGGGTCCTTTTTCTCCAGCTAGAAATTTTTCTTTTAAAAAATTTAATTTTTTTCGCGAACGATAAGTATCTTCGCCAAAAAGGAAAATAAGCATAGTGATTAAAGATTAATTGATTAAAAAAGGGCTTTTTGTTGAGTTTCTATTTTCTCAAGACGCAAAAGAAGACTTTTGAAACCGAGTTCGTTAAAAATTTTCCTTATTTCTTCCTTGTCAAACTTTAAAAGACGACAATTTTCAGGCCTAAAATTTTTAAGATTGAGGTCGCTTCTTAAAATAAAGAGATTTTTGAAGAGGATGATTTTGTCTTTTTCTTTAATCAGTGTTTTAAGTATTTTTTCGTTAATTTCTTTTTCTTTTAAATCGCCTCGTTCAATTGCTTCATAAATATTCTCTAAATTACCGTACTTTGAAAGAAGAGAAAGGGCTTTTTTAGGTCCTATGCCCTTAACGCCTGGGATGTTATCAGCTTGGTCTCCCATCAGGGCTTTGAGATCAATAAGCTGGCGAGGGGTGAGACCCTGGTATTCTTTATTGATTTCGTTTTCGCCATAGAGTCTTGTCTGGGAGATATTTTGTTTTAAAAAAGCAACTTGTGTTTTTTTATCAATCAACTGGAAGAGATCTCTGTCGCCGGTAAAAATAATCGTTTGATAGGCTTCATGACACTCTCCTAGTTTCTTTTTAATAGTGGAGACGAGGTCATCGGCCTCAAAGCCAGGATAGGAGAAAAAATTTATAGAAAAAGCCTTAAGGACTTTTTCTGAAAGAGGAATTTGATCGTAAAATTCTTGCGGTTGAGCGACTCGATTAGCTTTATATTCTTTAAATTCTTTTTCCCGGAAACATGGAGCTGGCGTATCATAAACAACAACCAAAAATTCTGGTTTTTCCTCTTTTAAAATTTTAAGAATAAAGCTCGTAAAACCATAAACTGCGTTGACAATTTTTCCTTCAGGAGTGGCAAGGCGTGGCAGTGCATGCCAGGCGCGATGGAGTACGGCTAAAGCGTCAATAATAATAAATTTTTTCATATCTTTATTATACTGACAAATGTTCAATTTGTCTACTAAATATTACTTATTTGCGACCATTATTTTTTTGGTTTTCTTTCTTTTTATTTGGTTGCCAAGGGCAGACGTAGAGCTAATAGTCCAATCTGAGGAGTGGAGTAAGGAGTTTAAGGTAAGTTTAGATAGTCAAGCTGAGAAAATATTTTTCAATCTTGATGTTTTGCCAGCGAAAATTATTTCTAAAGAAGAAAAAGATAAGCTTGCTGGCTATATTTTTCTTGATGAATTAACCAGCAAAGAAGGGGATAAATTTATTATTTTTAAAAAAGACGATTTAGAAAAATTGCTTGAATCCAAAGCAAAACCATTGCTGCCCAAGGATAAGGCTTTTTTTGATTTTGAAGCCGATAATTGGCAAATTAAAGTGCAAGAAAAAGACCCTAATTTATTATGGGCCAATATGGAGGTTAAAGTAAAAGGGAGGATCATTCCTGAATATAATCTTGAGGAAATGAGGAGAGAGGTGATTTTTAAAGACATGACCACAGCTTGCGACGCCCTAGGAGCCATTCTGAGCTTAAAAGATTGCAAAATTTTTATTTGGCCTAAGTTTTTTAAATATTTACCAATCTTTAAAGAGCGGATAAAATTATTATTGAAGACAGGCTGACCGCTGACCGAGATTGCGGGGTTGACAAAAAAATAACAATCTCTAAAATTATAATGTCTTTTTATATGCCCGAAAAACAAACTTCAAAAGAATTTTTGGAACTCGAAGGCGTCGTAGAAGAAAGCTTGCCTTCAACTGTTTTTAAAGTAAGGCTAGATAATGGCAGAACAATTTCTGCTTATCTCTCAGGGAAAATGAGGATTAATAAAATAAAAGTTTTGCCTGGAGATAAAGTAAGAATTGAGATCAGTCCTTATGATACAACTAAAGGAAGGATAGTGTATAGATATAAATAAAAATTTTCAAATAATTTTTTCATGAAAGTAAGAGCATCAGTTAAAAAAATTTGTCAATCTTGCAAGGTGGTCCGAAGAAAGAAGCGGATCTATATAATTTGTAAAAACCCTAAACATAAACAAAGACAGGGGTAAGATAAATTATGGCTAGAATAATGGGAATAAATATACCAAATGAAAAAAGGGTCGAGATAGGCTTGACCTATATTTTTGGTATTGGCAGAAGTCTTTCTGATAAAATTCTCGAAGCAACAAAAATCAATAAAGACAAAAGGGTTAAAGATCTTACGTCTCAAGAGGTAGAAAAAATCCAAAATTTTATTGGAAAAAATTACAAAGTAGAAGGCGCGCTGAAGAGAGATATTGTTGAAGACATAAAAAGATTAAAAAACATTGGCTGCTATAGAGGGGTAAGACACACTAAACATTTGCCAGCCAGAGGACAAAGGAGTAAAACCAATTCGAGAACAGTGAGGGGCAACGTGAGAAAAACAATTGGCGGAACCACTCGTCCTTCCTTACAAAAAACCTAATAATTTTTAATAATATTTATGCCTGTTAAAAAGAAAAAAAAGATAGCCAGGACAATCCCGGAAGGCAACGCTTATATTCAAGCGACCTATAATAACACCATCATTACCCTGACTGATTTAAGCGGCAACACCCTAGCTTGGTCTTCAGCGGGCAAATTAGGTTTTAAGGGCCCTAAAAAATCAACTCCTTTTGTCGCCAGCTTGGTGGTTAAAGACGTGATAGAGAAAGTAAAAGATTTTGGCTTTAAAAAAGTCAATGTTTTTGTGCGAGGCATAGGTGGCGGACGAGAATCCGCGGTTCGTTCTCTTTACTCTAATGGTCTTGATCTAATTTCAATTAAAGATGTAACGCCGATTCCTCATGGCGGGGTAAGGCTAGCCGGAGAGAGGAGGGTATAAAGAAATACTAAAATATAAAAGATGGCTAGAAATTTAGATTCTAAATGTAAAGTTTGTCGCAGAGCAGGAAAGAAGCTTTTTTTAAAAGGCGAACGGTGTTATACTGCAAAATGTGCTATGATAAGAAGAAAATATCCGCCTGGAGCTCATGGCGCCAAAAGATTTTCTCAGTCTTCAGAGTATGGGGAGATCCTTCGCGAAAAACAAAATATGAAGAACTCTTATGGACTGCTTGAGAGACAATTCAGCAATTATTTTGTTAAAGCTAAGAAGAGAAAAGGGGACCCCTCGATAAATTTTTTGACACTACTCGAGAAAAGATTAGATAATGTCTTATATCGAGCCGGATTTTTTATTTCGAAAAATAAAACTCGTCAAGTTATTAGTCATGGTTTGGTCAAGGTCAATGGAAAGCGCTTGGATATACCTTCTTATGAAGTAGAAGTCGGTGATTCTATTACTCTGAAAGAAAAAGAAACAACAGTCAAAGAAGCAAGGGAAAATCTTTCAAAAAAAACTGAAGAAAATTTACCGATTTGGTTTAGTGTGGATAAAAATAATTTAGAAATTAAAATTTTGCGCAACCCGATCGGGGAAGATCTACCAAAAGAATTTGACGTTTATTTAGTTCTCGAATTTTACAGTCGATAATATTAATATAAATAATATAATTTAATAAATTTAATAAATTTACAAATTTAATAAATTTATGGAAAAATTATTTTTACCTAAAACAGTTGAGCATCAAGAAGATAAGGAAAACAAAAATAGAGGCACAGTAATTATTACCCCTTGTTATCCAGGTTATGGAACAACCCTGGGAAACGCCTTGCGTCGGGTTTTGCTCTCTTCTCTTGGGGGGACAGCGATTGACGCGGTTAAAATAAAAGGGGCGAGACACGAGTTCTCAACACTTTCCGGAGTGAAGGAAGACCTCTTAGAAATTGTTTTTAATCTCAAGGCAGTCCGTTTGAAATCAAAAATTGAGTTGACGGAACCTTTAGAGCTTGAACTTTCTAGTCAAGGTGAAGGAGCGGCTAAAGCCGGAGACATTAAAAAGGGGGCAGAAATAGAAATTATCAATCCGGACTTAGTGATTGCTCATTTGACTGACAAAAAGTCTAGTTTAGGCATGAAGATTTGGGTGACTACGGGATACGGCTGGGTAGGGGCTGATGAAAAATTGAGGGAAGGGAGAGAGGAGGGGTTGATTATCATTGATTCTCTTTTTAGCCCGATTAGGCGGGTGGCAATGAATATAGAGAATATCCGAGTTGGAAAAAGAAACGATTATGAAAAACTATCTTTGTCTATTGAAACTGACGGGACCATTTCGTCTCTTGAGGCTTTCCTGAAGGCTGCCAGCTTATTGAATGAGGAGTTTGCTTTTTTGACGAGGGAGGGGGAGAAATTAGTTGAGAAAGAAAAGCCTGTTGTAGAAAAACCTTCAAAAAAAGTCGCTAAAACTCGTAAAACTAAGAAAAAAGACAAAAGAAAATAAAAGTTTTTAATTTAGCAAAACATTTCTATGCGTCACGGAAAAAAAGGAAAGATTTTGCAAAGAAAAAAGGGACCGAGGAAGGCTCTTTTAAGGGCGCTTTCATACAGTCTTATTTTGCATGAAAAAATAAAGACGACAGAAGCTAAGGCTAAGGCGCTGAAGCCATTAATAGAAAAAATTGTTTTCCTCTCCAGAAAAAATGATTTATCTACTAGGCGTAAATTAATTTCTTATTTAGGAAACAAGAAGATAGTAAAAAAACTCTTAGAACAAATTGGTCCTCGGTATCTTGAGAGAGTTGGTGGCTACGTGAGAATTATCAAGCTTTCACCGAGAATTACTGATGCGGCGAAAATGGCCTTAATAGAATTTGTGTAAATCTTTTTTTTAATTGAATTATCAATTATGGAGATCCAAAGAAAAATAATTAATATTGATGCTGAGGACAAGTCTTTAGGCAGGCTTGCCTCAAACATCGCTTTAATTTTGCAGGGGAAAAATAAAGCGGAATATCTTTCTTATCAAGATATGGGAGATACAGTTAAGGTTAAAAATATCGAGAAAATAAAAATTACGGCTGGTAAATTGAAAAGTAAATATTATTATCACTACAGCGGATTTCCCGGCGGAATGAAAAAAAGGAGCATGGGCGAGGTCTTCGCTAGAAATCCAAAGGAGGTTTTATGTCGGGCCGTTTATAATATGTTGCCAAAAAATAAACTGAGAAAAGAGAGAATGAAAAGATTAAAATTTGTTTGAAATTATAGACAAAATTTTTTTTTATACTAAAATTCCCTCAAGAGGGAATTTTTAAATCTTGTGAAAAAAAATAAAAAGGGTAGAATATATAATAAAGGGATGCGGGATTAGTTGAGCGGTTCAACACAACCTTCCCATGGTTGGAAGACGGGTTCGACTCCCGTATCCCGCTCATAGAGAATTTTCAATTAAATTTTGAGTTAAATTTAGTTTGATATATTATATAAGGGGGGGCGAAAGCCCGGCAAAGAATAGTAAAAGAAATGTTGAATAAAAAATATGCGTCAGGATCGCATTTCCTGGGCAAAATTTATACCTCAAACAGTCAAAAACTTTTATTTTCTAAGAAGGCCCAAAAAGTAATTTCAAAGGCAATCGAGGAATCTGGTTTTAAGGAACTAGGATCTTTTTATCACGAGTTTCCTCAGGGCGGTTTTACTGGCGTCGTGGTCCTATCAGAATCTCACGTGGCGATTCACACCTGGCCAGAGTTTAATTATTTGACCATGGATGTCTATGTCTGCAATTACACAAAGGATAATACTGCGGGATGCGAGAAACTTTTTGACCAGATCAGTAAATTTTTCGAGCCCAAAAGAGTGATCAAAAAGAAATTATTAAGATAGGAAGACAAGCCGAAAAGGATTTGAGCCCATGTAGCTCAATTGGTAGAGCAATCGCTTCGTAAGCGATAGGTTACTGGTTCGATCCCAGTCATGGGCTATTTTAAAGATTTTTAAATTATGATTAAATTTATTAATATTACTAAAAGTTACCCCCCTAATATTTTCGCTTTAAGAAATGTTTCTTTTCATATTAAACCGGGGGAATTTGTTTCCATAGTTGGCCAATCAGGCGCTGGTAAAACAACAATTCTTAGGTTGATTATCGCCGAAGAAAAGCCGACGAAAGGGAAGGTTATTATTGGCGGCTGGGATATAAGAGATGCTAAACAAAATGAAATACCTCTTCTACGTCGACAAATCGGCGTTATTTTTCAGGATTTCAAATTGCTTAGTAAAAAAACAGTTTATGAAAATATAGAATTTTCGCTTCAGGTGATTGGCACGCCGTTTAAAAAAATTCCAGGAATTGTTTCTCAAGCTCTGAAAATAGTGGGATTAGAAAACAAGGCCCGTAATTTTCCGCCTCAACTTTCTGCCGGTGAAGCTCAGCGGGCAGCTATTGCTAGAGCGATGGTTTACAGACCAAAAATTCTTTTAGCCGATGAACCAACGGGTAATCTTGATCCTATTAATACGCGGGAAGTGATCGAGCTCCTTTTAAGAATAAATGAACTCGGCATTACGACGGTTCTTGTCACTCATAATCGTGAAATAGTTAATTTAATAAAAAAAAGAGTTATTACTTTAGATCAAGGAATGATTATAGGCGACCAGCAAGAGAAGGGGAGGTATGTGATATAAAGAATTAAAAATAAAAGATAAAAATACAAATAAAAGATGGATAAAAAATATGAAGTTTTAGAACATCCAGCTGATCTTAAAATTGTAAGCTATGGAAAAAGTCTTGGGGATGTTTTTTCTAATATGCTTGAGGGAATGTTCAAAAGTTGTCGTCCTAAGCTAACAAGCGAAGAAGTGGTTAGAAAAATAACGCTTAGTTCTGAAGACAAAGAGTCTCTGCTTATCAATTTTTTATCTGAAGCTCTTTCTCTCTCTGACATTAATGACGAGGTTTATTTTGGAGCAAAGTTCAATAAATTAACTGAAAAATATTTAGAAGGAGAAATAAAAGGATTCAAAGTTAAATCTTTAGGCTTAGAAATTAAAGCAGCCACTTGGCACGATTTGAAATTTGAAAAGAAAAAAGACCTCATTGAAGCAACTGTACTGTTTGATATTTAACTACTGTTATGGCAAAAAGTGGCATATTTATAGTGATTGAAGGAACCGATGGTTCAGGAAAAACTGAACAATTTAATCGTTTATATAAAAAAATAAAAAGACATGGCTTTGTTTGTGAGAGAACCGATTTTCCGCAATACCTTAAGCCTTCATCTTATTTTATAAAGAGATATCTCAACGGCGATTATGGCGGCTGGCAAGAAGTTTCTCCCTATCAGGCCTCGATTTTTTACGCTCTTGATCGGTTTGAAGCATCGGCCAAAATTAAAAAGTGGCTCAATCAAGGGAAAATTGTTTTAAGTAATCGATACGTAGCTTCAAATCTGGGCCATCAAGGAGTAAAAATTAAAAATAAGAAGGAAAGAAGAAAATTTTTTTATTGGCTCAATGATTTTGAGTATCACATTTTAAAAGTCCCCAAGCCAGACATCAATATCTTCCTTCATATGCCTTCTTCTTTTGCTTACAAGCTTATAGGCCGGAAGGAAAAAAGAGAATATTTAAAAGGTAAAAAAAGAGATATTCACGAGCAAGACATTAAACACTTGAAAGAAGCAGAAAAAGTTTATCTTGAAGTCAGTCGACTTCTCAAAAAAGATTTCGTGACGGTTGAATGCGCCAAAGAAGGGAAAATTTTATCTAAAAAAGAAATAGAAGCAAAAATTTGGACCGTTGTTAAAAAATTTCTATGGTAGAGAAAAAAGATTTCAAAAAGATCAAAGATTATCTTTATGAGATTCAAAGCTCATTCAGGGCTGATATGAGAGTGCCGGCCAGAGTCTATACTTCCGAAAAAATGTTAGACCAGATTTTTAGAGACAAGTCTCTTGAACAATTGATTAATCTCACGACCCTGCCTGGCATTGTTAAATATGGCTTAGCCATGCCTGATATCCATGAGGGTTATGCTTCGCCAATCGGCGGAGTGGTAGCGATAAGGATTGACGATGGAGTTATCTCGCCTGGCGTTTGCGGTTATGATATCAATTGCGGAGTCAAACTATTAAGATCAGATTATACAGAAAATGAGATTAAACCATTTTTAGAAAAATTAGCGACTGAAATCCAAAAAGAGGTTCCCTCTGGTTTAGGGAAAGGGGGGAAGATTAAATTAAGCATTGGACAAATTGATAAAATTTTAGAAGGAGGAACGAAAAAATTGGTTGAAGATGGGTATGGAGAAAAAGAAGATATCGAGAATTGTGAAGCAGAAGGCAGATTAGGCTGGGCTGAGGCAATAACCGTTTCTGACCACGCTAAAAATCGGGGGCGAGATCAGGTAGGAACCCTTGGTTCAGGCAACCATTTCTTAGAGATTCAAAAGGTTGATAAAATTTTTGATGAAAAAATCGCCAATTCTTTTGGCTTGTTTAAAGACCAAATAATGATGATGGTTCATAGTGGTAGCCGCGGCCTTGGTCATCAGGTCTGCACTGATTATTTAAAAGTAATGATGCCGGCGATGATGAAATACAAGATCGAGGTACCAGACAGAGAATTCGCTTGTGTTCCATTCAAATCTGAGGAAGGGCAAAGATATTTTAAAGCCATGGCTTGCGCGGCAAATTACGCCTGGGCAAATCGACAAATGATTGCTTTTCGCCTGAGAAAAGCTTGGAAAAATATTTTAGGGGAAAGATCTTCTTTAACTTCTGTTTATGATGTGGCTCATAATATTATTAAAAAAGAAAAATATCTTGTTGACGGAAAAGAAGTCGAGTTGATTGTTCATCGCAAGGGAGCAACTAGAGCTTTCCCGCCCCACCACCAAGAAATACCGGGGAAATATAGCCAAACTGGTCAGCCTGTTTTGATTCCTGGCTCAATGGGCACAGCTTCTTATGTTCTTTCAGGAAAAACAGAAGGAGAAGAAAGTTTCTTTTCGGTTTGCCATGGCAGCGGGAGAACAATGTCAAGGACTGAGGCGACAAGAAGAATCTCTGGCGCTGCTGTAGTCAAAGAACTGGCCTCAAAAGGAATCATTGTCAAATGCTGGTCTTCTCGCAACATTGCGGAAGAGGCCCCCTTGGCTTATAAAAATGTGGACGAGGTGGTTGAGGTTGTCGCTGGTGCTGGTCTGGCGAACAAAGTTGCCCGTTTAATTCCTTTAGCAGTCATCAAAGGGGAATGAAGAAAGCCCTTGACATTTAATTCAGTTTCTTTATATAATTAGATAAACCTTTTGAATTTTTATATATTTATATATTTATGGCCGAAGAAAAACAAATTGGTAAAATTGCTCATTTTTTCGGTAAAATCAGCGTGGCAGTCATAGAATTGACGGATAACCTTAAAAAGGGTGATACAATCCACATTGTCGGCGCGGATCGAGATTTTACTCAGACCGTAGACTCAATGCAGATAGAGCATAAAGAAATCAAGGAAGCGAAAGCTAAAGATGCGGTTGGACTTAAAGTAGTAAGCCCGACAAAAGAAGGGGATGCAGTTTATAAAGTAGAGGAATAATTAACGATCTACGAATCAGAATTATTTTTTAGCTTTTGAGCTGAAAAGTTTTTGTTATTATGGAAGTAAAAACAGAGACAAGAGAGGAGAAAAAAATTTCAATTTCTAAAGACAAATGGTTAATCATTGGTCTTTTAATTGTGATATTAAATCCCTTGCCGGCTGGTCTTATCTTTAGTTTAGGTTTACAGGGCAGTCAAGAGACAAAAAAAGAAGGAAAATGGCTGACCATTCTTTCTTTGTTTTGGGGAGCAATTTCTATCACTTTAGCTTTAAAATATTGGACATCATAAATCTGATTTAAGTCGGAGTCAGAAGCGTCCATTAATAAATTTCTAATTGTTTAAATTCTATGTCTAAAATAAATTTAGAGCCTCTGGGAGATAAAATTATTGTTAAGCCAACTGAAGAGCAGGAAGTGACACAAAGCGGCATTGTCCTTCCACAAACAGCTAAAGAAAAGCCGGAGAAAGGAGAGGTGATCGCCGTTGGAAAAGGAAAACTTCTAGAAAATGGCGAGAGAGCCCCCTTGTCAGTAAAGGTCGGTGACAAAGTCGTCTTCAAAAAATATAGTCCTGACGAGATAAAAATAGATAAAGAAGAATATCTCATTATTTCTGAAGATGACATTTTAGCTATTATAAAATAATCTCTAATAAGTTATATTTTATGGCTAAGCAAATATTATTTAAAGAAGAAGCGCGCGCTGCCTTAAAGCGGGGGGTAGATAAGCTGGCAGAAGTTGTCAAGGTGACCTTGGGACCAAGAGGGAGACACGTTGCCCTAGACAAAGGTTTTGGTTCGCCGACCATTACTTCAGATGGAGTGACGGTGGCCAAAGAGATTGATCTCAAAGATAAATATGAAAATTTAGGCGCTCAGCTTTTAAAAGAGGTTGCTCAGAAAACAAATGAGGCAGCCGGAGATGGAACAACAACGGCGGTTGTCCTTTCCCAGGCCATTATTAATGATGGCTTTAAAAATGTGGCGGCTGGCGCTAATCCTGTTTATCTTAGGCGAGGCATTGAAAAAGGCGTTGAAGCAATCATAAAATATTTGAAAGAAAAATTGTCTCGTCAGGTTTCTGACAAAACAGAAATTGCACAGGTAGCGTCTATTTCTGCCAACGATGAGGAAATCGGTAAAATTGTAGCCGAGGCGATGGAGAAGGTAGGCAAAGACGGAGTGATTACTGTTGAAGAATCGCAATCCTTTGGTCTAGAACTTGAGTTCTCAGAAGGGATGCAGTTTGACCAAGGTTATGTTTCTCCTTATATGATTACTAACGCCGAGCGGATGGAAGCAGAATATAAAGACCCCTATATTTTATTAACTGACAAAAAGATCTCCGCTATAAATGAAATCTTGCCCTTATTGGAAAAAATAGTCCAAGCTGGGAAGAAGGATTTGGTCATCATCGCTGATGAGATAGAAGGAGAAGCCTTAGCAACCTTTGTTGTTAATCGTCTGAGAGGAACTTTTAATGTTTTAGGAATTAAAGTGCCTGGTTTTGGTGAGAGAAAAAAAGAAATGCTTGAAGACATTGCTATTTTAACTGGGGCAAAAGTTATTTCTGAAGACCTTGGTCTGAAACTTGAAGAAACAAAACTTGAAGATTTAGGAGTGACAAGAAGAGTGGTGTCAAAAAAAGACACAACAACCATTGTTGAAGGAAAGGGTGATAAGAAAAAAGTAGAAAGCAGAATTAAACAAATAAAAAAAGAATTAGAGCAAACAGAGTCAAGCTTTGATAAAGAAAAACTTCAAGAAAGATTGGCTAAGCTTTCTGGCGGCGTGGCCGTGCTTAAAGTCGGCGGAGCAACAGAGACGGAGCAGAAAGAAAGACAGTTTAGAGTAGAAGATGCGGTTGGGGCAACTAAGGCGGCTGTGGAGGAAGGAGTGGTAGTTGGCGGCGGAGTGGCGCTCCTGCGCTCAATTTCTGCCTTAGATGAGCTAAAGCTTGAAGGTGAAGAAAAGATTGGCTTAGATATCTTAAAGAAAGCTTTAGTCGCTCCTTTACGGGAAATTGCCAGAAATGCTGGCCGCGACGGAGAGGTAGCCGTGGAGAAAGTGATGGAAAAAACTGGCAGTTTTGGCTATAATGCCAGACGAGATATATTTGAGGATTTAGTTAAAGCTGGCGTTATTGACCCAACTAAAGTTGTTCGTTGCGCCTTGCAGAATGCAGCTTCTATCGCTGCTTTGCTTTTGACTTGTGAAGCAGCAGTCACGGAAATTCCTGAGAAAGAAGAAAGATCAGCCCCTTCAATGTCGATGCCTGGAGAGTATTAATTGTTTAAAATAAAAGAAAACCCCACACCAAAATTTAAAATTTGGTGTGGGGTTTGTTTATAAGAGAAAAAGTGGGATTAAACCTTCCAAGTCTGAGAATTTCATGATTCGAATAACCTGGTGATGGAATTTTTTTTGCGCCTCATGATTTATAGATCGCTCAAAACTCCAGGTTTCTTTTGGAATGTGGACGCATCGTATCCCGGCTTTTAAGGCCGCTTCAACATCAGACCTCAAAGAATTCCCGATCATCCAAGTATGTGGATGCCCAAATCTCTCAGCCAATTGTTTCAGTACTTCCTCTTTTTTGAGATTGACGACTTTCACTTCATCAAAATATTTTCCTATTCTGCTCGCCTTTATTTTCCTCTGTTGCAAGATGTGATCGCCAGCTGTCACCAAAACTAAGTAAAATCTTTTTCTTAGTTTTTTGATAATTTCTATTATCTCCTTATCGATTTTAAACGGTCCTTTGTCAAATTTACTTGCTGTTTTGAAAATCTTTTTTTCAACTCTCGTTTTAGGTGTTATTTTCTTTTCCCGGCAAATTTCTTTATAGGTTTCTTCCCAGGCTTTCCCGAATCTTCCTCGGTGGAAGCCGCTTTTCCAGCTCAGCCGATCTTTTTCGTCAAATTTTTGCAGCACTTCCAAAGGATGCAAACTTTCTTCTTTCAACTCCTTGCAGATGATTTTAAGACATTCTATCATTGGTAGATGATACTTATGTATAGTTGGCATTAAAGTATCGTCCAGGTCAAACGCTAAACAGACTCTTCTCTCTATTTTTTTCTCCATTTTCCCTCCCTTTCTTGAAAAGAATTTTTATCCCTAGAATGGGATAAATTTAAGTAGTTATATTATAGAGAATTTTTTACTTTTGTCAAGATTGGCGTGGGGTGTACGAAATTTTTTTTTAAGGTACAATTGAATAAGATTATTAATGGAATTTTTTATTTATATTTTATGGGGCTTTCAGTGGGAATAGTTGGACTTCCAAATGTTGGTAAGTCAACTCTTTTTCAAACAATCACCAAAAGGCAAGTGGATATAGCAAACTAT
>MNZE01000036.1 GCA_001873465.1 Parcubacteria group bacterium CG2_30_36_38
AGTTACTTATTCTGGCCCACATTACTCAACTTTTGGACAGAAATTGTATTTTGATTACACGCTAGAATATTTTGGGAAGTGTCTAATGAATAAAGAGCCATTTGAGATATTACCTAGTAGTGAATGGAGTGATGACAAATGGTATAAAGACCAAGAAGAAAGAAATTTAATTACTAACAAAGGGTTTTGGGTAATAAACGAAGGTCACGCTCAAGGAACCATTTTGGGAGCCAACTTGTGCACATTTAATTTACTTCAAGGGACACAATATATGCCAGACTTGAAGAGATCTGTGTTGTTTTTAGAAGATGATTCTGAATCTCAACCTCATCACTTCGATCGAGATCTGCAATCCATAATCCATTTACAAGGATTTGAGGGTGTCAGCGGAATAGTTATTGGTAGATTCCAAAAAGATAGCAAAATGAGCTTTAACTTGCTAAAACAAATAATCAAAACTAAAAAAGCGCTTGTCAATATTCCAGTGATTGGAAACGTAGATTTCGGACATACTGATCCTAAAATTACTTTTCCTGTCGGCGGCATTGTTTCTTTGGATGCTCTTGGGAACGATGTTAAATTAAGAATAATTCAGCATTAAAGATTCTTGAAGTTCTCTACTTTTAAATACTCTTTTAAACTAAAAGGGCCTCGCGAGATTCCCGCGGGGTTTTTATGATAAAAGACAAAAAATGCCGCTAAAAGCAAATCTTCAAAATAAAGCGATTAATTTAGGTAGAAAAATAATCAATCCTAAAACTAGAGAAATCAGGCAGATAACCAAAACAGCAGCGGCAATTAAATCTTTTATCTCTTTGACTCGGGGAGAATGATTCGGCTCGATAAAATCAAGTAATTTTTCTAAGACAGTATTAAAAACCTCCAAGCTCAAAATTAAACCTATTAATAAAATAACTATTAACCATTCTAGAAAAGAAATTTTCAAAAACCAGGCAAGAAATAAAACCAGAAGAGTAATCAGAATCATTAGTAAGAAACTGTGTTGGCCTAAAGCAATTTTTAGACCCCAAAAGGCGTTTTTTAGGCTTTGTTTTAGTTTTTGACAAGATAATTTCATATTTTATGACGCTTAATATACCTATAAATATTGAAATTTTTGATTTTTGTTGAATTTTAATGGCCTCTTTTTCCACGTGGAACAAAACCCACATATTCAATCTCCTCTTCTAAATCAAGGCCAAATTTCGCTTTTACTTTTCGTTTAATAAAATCAATTAAACCCATGACCTGTTGAGCTGTGGCTTTCTTGTGATTGACAATGAAATTGGCATGCTGCTTGCTTACTTCTGCCTTCCCGAGCTGAAAACCCTTTAAACCGCATTGTTCAATCAACCAACCGGCGGACAAGCCAGGCGGATTCTTAAAAATACAACCGGCACTCGGTTCTTTCGGCTGTGTCTTTCTTCTCTTTTGTAAATAACCTCTAATTTTGTTTTTTGACTCCTCTCTCTTGCCTTTTTCTAGCTGAATTTCTGCTCCCAAGATGATCAAATCTTTTCTTTGCTTAAAAATACTCTCTCGATAAGCAAATTTACACTCCTTCACGTCTTTTTCTTCAACCTTTAAAGTTTTACTATTAAAAACCTCTACTTTTTTAATAAAATCGCTGATGGAATGATTAAAAGCGCCGGCATTACCGCGGATCGCGCCGCCTAAAGTGCCTGGAATGCCGACCAAACACTCTAAACCGGCCAATCCTTTTTTTATTGAAAATTCTAATAATTTATTTAGAGGCAAGCCTGCTCCAGCATAAATCAACCCTTGTTTTTGACATTTGATGGCTGACATCTGGCATTTTATCACCAATCCCTTAAAGCCTTGATCAGAAACCAGGATATTGCTTCCGCTGCCTAAAATAAAAAAGGGGGTTTCTTTTTGTTTGGCCCATTTTATGGCTTCAATCAAATCAGGCTTATTTTCAGCCTGGAAATAATATTGAGAAGGACCCCCAATTTTAAAAGTAGTCAAAGGCGCTAATAAAATTTTTCCACGTGGAAAAAACATCTTTGAAAATATTGATAAAACTATTTTTTCGCCATTCTATCGGTTCTTCTTGCGTCGTAAATTATTTATTCATTATAAAATATCCAGCTAGAATGCCAAGGCTATCAAACCCTACGTCTCTTAAACAACCTTCCCGACCAAAAATAAAAGATTGGTGATATTCATCAGAAACAGCGTAAAGCAAAGAAAAAATAAAAGCCAAAACAAGGCGTCTTTTAAAAGGTAAATCTAGAACCTGAAACCAGAGAAAAAATAAAATTAGATATTCTGTAATATGAGCAAGCTTGCGAAAAATCAAGTCCCAAAAAAGAGGCAGTCCGCTTTTTAACTCAGGAATTGAAGAGAGATAAAAAATTAAGGCTGGCCATAAAATTAGACTCAACCATTTAACAAGGACTGGTAAACGTCGTTGGTTTTTTGTGCTGTTTTTTGCCATAAATATTTTTCTACTTGCTTTAATCCTTTTTTAGATAATTCTTCTCTTAAATGAGGATCTTTAATGATCTCTGCAATTTTCTGAGCCATCTCAACTATATCTTCCGGATTGAAATATAGAGCCGCATCAGAGTAAATTTCAGGCATTGGTCCGGCCCCTGAAGAGACAACCGGTAAGCCATAAGCCATCGCCTCCAGCCCTGGCAAGCCAAAACCCTCAATTAATGAAGGAAAAACGTAAGCCAAGGCATTTTGATAAAGCCAGGCCAGCTCAGCATCGGAAACTTTGCCGGGGAAAATGACATTATTGTTAATGCCCATTTCAGCCGCTAAATGTTGCAATCTCTTGAAAAATGGGTCAATTGCCCCAACTAAAACTAAAGACAATTGGGGAAGATCGCCGGATGAGTAAATTATTTTAAAGGCCTGCAACAATCGCTCTAAATTCTTATGAACATAAGCATTGCCTACATAGAGTAAATAAGGGATATTCTTCAGCAAGTCAAGCTCTTTGTATTTTTCCAAAAGTCCTTTTTGCGGCAGATCAGCAGCTTCATAAATAACCTGAACTTTTTGCGGATCAACCGCTGTCAAACTAATAATCTGCTCGCGGCTGAAGAGAGAAACAGTTAAAATCTTTTCTGCCTTTTTTACGTCATGATTGATGACCAATTTATAGGCTTGTTTTTTCAGCCAATAAATAAAAAAATTGCGGCTAGAACCCTGTCTCCCTGGCAGACGATGAATCAGGTCATGAATCGTGACTATAAATTTGCCGGAATAAAGAAGGGGAACATTAAAATGTAAAAAATGGACTAAATCGAGCTTAAATTTTCGCAAAAGAGCGGGGAAAAAAATCTGTTCTTGCCAGGAATACCATGAATAAGGAGCAAGAACCTTATGGAAATTAGGGCTTTGCGGCTGATAGAAAGCAAAGTTTTCCTGGCCGAGAAAAACAAAATATTCGTTATTCTGGTCAATTTTTTCTAAATTTTCAATTAATTTTTGGCTGTAACGGCCAATCCCTTTGCCGATCGGGCCGTAAAGCCGAGCATCAAGACCTATGCGCATAGGCTTTATTATATCATAAAGCCAAATGATGAAAAGAAAAAGCCCTGTTTAGGATTTGCCTAAACAGGGCTAATACTTTTTATTTGGGTTTTGCCAGAGATGTCAATGGACTGGTGTCAATATGACGGTTGTCCCACATTTAGGACATTTTAAAGCTGACGTCCTTGTATGAAAAGAACCGGGGTTGCTCACATAACCGCATTTCGCACATCTGGCATAAGGCCACCCATTCCTTCTATGAATCTCCGCTAAAGCATCGCCTACAATTTTTCTGACTTCATTTTCTTGTTTCTTAAGAAATTGCCGCAAGCCCTTCTTAGACCTTACCCCTTTTTCCGTATAAATCTCGACCGTGTCCCACTCCTTATTTAAAAGCGCGTCAAAGCCTGTCTGAACGCCCAATTTATACCACTTTCTTTCTCCCTCTGTCATTTCCATATTCTCCTCCTTTTTTTGTTAATTCTCTCTTCTAAATTTTAAAAGAAACCATTATATTATTAGAATAGACAAAAAATCCAAAATGTCAAGAACTTGGTTTTTTAAATAAAAAAGTGCCAGAATTATTTTCTGGCACTTTTATGATAATTCGCCATTTGTGATTTTCTAAAGAGCAGCATCTCATCGATAGTAAATTGACCAGGAGCAGAACCTTCCGCCGTGTTTAAACAGGCAAAGGTCAAATAATTTTTAGGATGCAGTCTGGTGATTTTTCCTATCTCACCCATACAAATACCAATCATGTCTTTTCTGGAACTCTCAAGCAATTTGATCACCCTCTTAACATCCTTTTTATTATTCGCTTTACACGCAATTTTCACAATATCCGCCTTCTTGGCTAGAATTTTCTGATAAATCTCTTTTAAGTTGATTGGCGTCTCGTAAAAATTGTGATAAGAAACGATAATTTTGGTTCTTTTTTTCTCAAGCTTAATGTAATGGCTCAATTCAATGTCAATGTAGGCTGCTCCTAAATCTATGGCTTTTTTCAGGGAAGACAATCTTTTTTCTTCCGTGCCCTTGAAGTGTCCGCCCTCGTCTTGCGCTCTGTTTGTCACAATCATGGGGACGCTGGAGCTAGATAGCAATCTCTTCAGGTCCGGCCTCTTAAGATAGTCAATTCTCAGCTCTATGAAGTCCGCACTTTTAGAAGCTTCTTTGATGTCTTTTAAAGCCTTTTTCATACTTGAAGCAGTTATTGGTATGGCGATTCTCATAACTCTCACCTCCTTTTTTGACTTTATCAATTTTTTATAAGATGAATAATTATTAAGGTGCAGGTTGATTGCAAATATTATAACCTATTTTTAAATTTAATCAATTCCCCATCTGTTTCGAAAATGATGTCTCCTGATTTGTCCGTTCGAAAAATTTGAGCGCCAATTTTTTCTAGATCTTCAATCACTCTTGGGTCGGGGTGGCCAAAACGATTGTCTCTGCCGCAAGAAATAACTGCGTATTTTGGTTTTGTCTTTTCTAAAAAATATAAGCTCGAAGAATTTTTGGATCCATGATGAGAAACTTTCAGAACATCAACTTTTAAATCTGCTCCTCTTTTTCTTATCTCGTTCTCTGCTTCTAGGTCAACATCGCCAGTAAAAAGAAAAGAAACTTTATCAAATGTCATTTTAAAAACAAGAGAAAAATGATTATTATCTCCTCTGCCACTCTCTTCTAAATCTTGTGGCGGCCAAAAGAAATCTAGATCTAAATTTCTTCCTAAATTTATTTTTGAAGGCCCTTCAGCCACTAAGGGGATTAAATTTTTCTCCTCAGCTAATTTTTTAAAAAGAGAAAAGACGTCGTCTAACGGACTATTGACTATCAATTTTTTGACCTTAAAACGTTTGAGGACTTCGATTAAACCATTAAGATGGTCGGGGTCAGGATGGGTTAAAATCATTAAATCTACGACTCGATTGTTAAAGGACAAATAATTATCTATTTTATAGATGACTCCTTTGTCCGGTCCTCCGTCAATCAGGATGTTTTTATTTTGCGGCGTTTTGATTAAAATTGCATCGCCCTGGCCAATGTCTAAAAAAATAACCCTTAGTTGATTAAGGGGCGGAGAATAAAAAGAAAAATAAATTAAAAAAACAAAACTGATAAACAAAAGGACGGAAAAAAATTTAACGAGCCTATTTAAAATTTTTCTTTTTTCCATAACAGTAACACTAACAAAAGTAGAATGCCAGCAGAAATTAATAGGTCGGCTAAATTAAAAACCGCTAGGGGAATTCGCCAATAATCAATAATCGCGCTGTAGAGAATCCTGTCGATAAAATTTGAGACAGCGCCAGTAATAATAAGGCCGAAACTAAAAACAAAAAGATTTTTTTTCTTTTTAAGGCTTAAAATCAAGCCCAAAATTAAAAAGAAAGAAACTAAAAAAAAGAGTAAATAAAAAATGCCTTCTTTTAAATAAAGATTAAAGGCAAGGTTTCGATTATAAAAAGCTTCCCCGGAAAAAAGAAAAAACTTTTTTAAATACCGATCAAGAATAAATAAAAAAAGAAGAAAAAAATAAAGAATTATTCTTTTAGTTTTTTCTCGCAATTTAAACATAATCGAGCTGAAGAGGCCACCCCCAACCTTTTAAGAGGAATCTCTTTCCCGCAGTTCTCGCAGATTCCATAATTTCCTTTCTCTGTCTTCTTCAAGGCCTCGTCTATCTCAGCCAGAGATTCTTCGAGTCCTATCTTCACGGGCAAAAGATTGCTGAAATCTTCCACTTCGTCAATATTTTCGTCTTCTGCCTGCCCAAATTGGGGGAATCTTGCTTCATAATTATTCTGACCGCGAGGATCCTTTTCGGCCAGTTCTAAAAGCTGGTGGTTAATTTCTTTTTTTTGTTTTTCTAATTGTTCTTTAATTTGGAGAAGTTCTTTCTTGTTCATAATTTTAAGAAATAAGATTAAAAAATAAAAAAGCCGTTTTCAGCTTATAAATTGTCTTAAATTAATAAAAATTATATTGTGAAATATTTTTTTGGCAAGAGAAGTTATCCACACCCATACTTTCTAATCCATCCTTAAAATAGCAATAATTTCCCCTTTTTTTTCATAAATAAAAACATCATTTAGGTTGCCAAAATTAATTGACCAATAAAAAAAGGGGAAAGGGTTCGAAAAAGAAATGTTTTTTTCTAAAGAAGAAGAACTATTAGAAAAAAAGAGGCAATCATCCCGCTTCGCTAAAAACATTCTTTTTTCTTCTAAAGAATAGAGGGTGGTATCCCCCAATTTTTTTTCTTGAAAATTAAATCGCTCTGGGTCAACCACTAATTCTTTAAATTCTGTCCCGTCTGGCAAGCGAGATTCCTTCTCAAGCAGATTCTTCCAGGCCAAAGATTCTTTTATCCTAAATAAAGTTTCTTCTATTGACTCTTTCTCTCGCTGCGAGAAAATGAAGTCTCCCTTTAAAATCTCAGAGAGATTAAATAATTTTTCAAGAGAAAAAGTTTCGGATTGGAATAAACTTCTTTTTAAAAAGGCGGCCTCGTTAGTCAAAAATTTCCCTTTTAAAATTATTTTATTTTGTCGCATCTCTGGGGTGAAATAAATATATTGAGGCCTTGCCTGCCCTCTAGACAAGCTGGCCTGGTTTAAAAAAAAGTCTTTTGAACTGGAAATAGCAAAAATGGCCCGGCTTAAAGCCTGAGGATAAAAATAGCTCTCCCCTTTCTTTGTAAGAAAAGGATAGTCACGCCCTTTCTGCTTTGTTAGTAAAAGCAAGGCTATCTCTTTATCTTTAATAACTATGCCAATTTCTTCAACTTGCGACAAGGTATCTTTATGGAGATTGCATCCCAAGAGCGAGAATTTATCTTCTTTTTTCTCTAACCAATTTGAAAATTCTTCTGGCCAAAATTTATTAAGCCATTCTGTTTCTTTCTTGCCTTGATAAAAAAATTTATTAAGATCAAAGTGCAAATAAATATCTGCATCGGCAGGTACAAAACCGATCAGATTATCAGGAGAATAAGTAAAAAAGAAAATGATGCCTAAACCAAAAAAGATAGAAAAAATAATGACAAGTGCTATTTTCTTCATAAGAAATATTTTCCTTTATTTTTTAAAAAAGTCAACCCTCCTTGATTTCTATTGACTTATTTTAGTAAAACCTATAAAATAAACTTTATGGCTACAGAAGAAAAAAAAGAAGAAGAAAATAAAAAAATAAAATTCCCGCTCCGAGATGGAGATTTGGTCGAAGGAACAATTATTGCTCTTAAACAAGACGGAATCTATTTAGATATTGGAGGTCTTTTAACCGGCATTATCAGGGGCCCTGAAGCAATAGACGAATCGGGCAAACTAAGAAGCGCTAAAAAAGGGGACAAAATGGAAGCAACTGTCATAGAGGTAGAAAATGAAAAAGGATTGGTCGAGCTTTCGCTGCGTTACGCTAGCCATAAAAAGGCCTGGGACAGCTTAAAAGAAATCTTTGGAAAAGGCGAGGTTGTTAAGATAAAAATTGTTGATGCTAATAAAGGTGGCTTAATCGTCAAATATAAAAATTTTCAAGGATTTTTGCCGGCTTCTCAACTTCAACCCCAGCATTATCCGCGCGTCGAAGACGGAGATAAAATGAAAATTTTAGAAAAACTTAAAGCTTTTGTCGGCAAAGAACTAGACGCAAAAATTATTACTCTTGAAGAAACAGAAGAAAAAATTATCTTTTCAGAAAAACAAATCCAGCCAGAAGAGGAAACAATAAAATATAAAAAGGGGGATATAGTCGAGGCAAAAGTTACTGGTCTGGCTAGTTTTGGCGCTTTTGTCACTTTTGATAAAGGAGGAGAGGGACTAATTCATATTTCTGAATTAGATTGGAAAAGAATAGAAAAACCTGAAGAGGCAGTAAAAATAGGACAAGTCGCTAAGGCAAAAATTATTGATTTTGCCAAAGATGGCAAAGCTGCTTTATCAATAAAACAACTGCGTGATGATCCTTGGAAAAAAATAAATGAAAAATATCATGTTGACCAAATAGTCAAAGGCAAGGTTCTGAAGATCAACCCCTTCGGCTTGTTTGTTTTACTTGATTCTGATATCCATGGTTTATGCCATGTTTCTGAGCTTGATCTTAAAGAAGGAGAAAAAATAGAATCAAAATTCAAGCTAGGAGAAGAAAAGCAGTTTAAAATTATCTCTCTAGAACCAGAAGACCATCGCCTTTCCTTGTCTCCCTCTAAATGATTATTTAATTTCTATGAAAACTTTAATAAAAAACTTTTTACTTTTCCTGATCATTTTTTTAATTATTTCTGGACTATTTAGTCTCTTTATCTCTCCCTCAGCCCAGGTTGAAGAAATAGCCTTGGGCCAATTTATCTCTTTAGTTAACAATGAACAAGTAAAAAAGATAGTTGTTGAAGGAAACAAAATTAATTTATCCCTTATTGATGGACAAAAAAATTTTGTTTTTAAGGAGGAATCTGAAACTCTGGGAGATATCTTCAAAAACTACGAGGTCCCTAAAGAAAAAATAGAAAAAATAACAGTTAAAGTCAAACTGCCTTCAAGCGGTTTTTGGCTTAATGTGCTCCCCTTTTTAATCGGCGCCATTCTCATGATTGGCTTTTTTATTTTTTTAAATAGACAATTACAAAAAAGCGGGGCTGAGGTAATGAGATTTGGTGAAAGCGGAGTGAGAGAAGTTCAGCCAGATGAACAAAAAAATAGATTAACCTTTCGCGATGTCGCTGGGGTACGTGAAGCAAAAGAAGAGCTTAAAGAAATCGTTGATTTTCTTAAAAAACCCGAAAAATTTATTAAACTTGGGGCAAAAATCCCTAAAGGAGTGTTGCTCATTGGCATGCCGGGCACAGGAAAAACACTCCTGGCTAAAGCAGTAGCCGGCGAGGCAAATGTGCCTTTTTTCCATATCTCCGGCTCAGAATTTGTCGAGCTTTTTGTCGGGATTGGCGCTTCTCGCGTGAGAGACGCTTTTAAAAAAGCGAAAAAAAGCGTTCCGGCTATTTTATTTATTGACGAGCTTGACGCTATTGGTCGTTTACGCGGCGCTGGACTCGGCGGGTCTCATGATGAAAGGGAGCAAACTTTAAATCAAATTTTAGTTGAGTTAGACGGATTTGAACCAAATATCGGCTTGGTAGTGATGTCCGCCAGTGTTGCCTCAAACACTCCGGTATTGGTTAAACAAAACGGATCGTACAATCTCTCGCCTATTTCTGAAATTATTGATCCTTACTACGAAAACAATGAAGAAGGAATCGAAAAAAAAGTTAAAGGGCTTGAAATACTTGGATTCGAAAATAATCCTGGGAAAAAATTTGCTAATCACGATTTGCGCTTTCAAAATAGCGCTTTTAAAAAAGTAAATAGTGTTTATCGTCACAAAGTAAACGAAATCTATGAAATAGAATATTGGGGAGGAAAAATAAAAACTACCGGAAATCATTCTCTTTTTGTCCGTACCCGAGGAAAAATAGAAAAAAAATTAGTTTCAGAAATGAAACCGGGCGATATTTTGGTTAATCTGCCCTTAAAAACAAACAGAACGAATAAAAAATTTAGACAAATTAGAGCTCATAAATTTAATGAGAATCTCAACCTTGATCTGCCTGTGTGGCAACCTTTATTTAGAAACTTCCAAAACGTTGAAAACGCTTATCAATATGCTTTAATCCACACTAATAATATTTCTCAATCTCAACTGGGTAGAATGTTTGGAATTTCTCAAAGAACGATTGGCAAGTGGCAACAGGGAATATGCGAACCGCGAGAACTATCCAGAAATTATTATCAACATCAATACTTGCTACCTGAAAAGGTCAGAGTAACTCCGGAGCTAATGCGTCTTTTTGGATATTATGTAGCTGAAGGATATGCTCGGAAAGAAGTCGATTTTTGTTTGAATATTAAAGAAAAAGAGTTTATTAAAGATATTAAATTCTTAATGGAAAAAATATTTAATCTCGTCCCCAGTCGTAAAAGATATATCACCTCTAATGCTATTAATATTATCTATTATTCAAAACCATTGGCTGAATTTTTTAGCTATCATTGCGGCAAGGGAGCGCATCATAAACATATTCCAAGTTTTTTATTTGAAGCTCCAAAAGAATATTTTATTGAATTTTTGAAAGGGTACGCAGCAGGAGATGGCCATGAAGATCAGAAAAAAAGATTAGAATTAACCTCGGTGAGTAAACAGCTAATTTTAGAATTAAATTGGTTGTCTGCTATGCACGGATTTAAAAGTTATATTAGTCATTTTCAGGCGAAGGAAGGAAGAAAAATTAAAGATGGCAAACCTTTATCTGAAACTAAGGCTTACCGTTTAGGATTTGGAAAAAGTCAGAATCCCTTAAAGACTTCTGATGAAATGAGAATAAAAGGCAATGTCTGTCGAGTAATTATTAAAAAAATTAAGAAAGTTCCCTACCATGGCTATGTTTATGATTTCTGCGGTTGTGAGAATGAAGCATTTTTTGCTGGTGAAAATCCAATTTTAGCCCATAACACGAATCGCCCAGATGTTTTGGATCCTGCCTTATTGAGACCCGGTCGATTTGACAGAAAAGTAATTCTTGATATGCCTGACGTGAAAGATAGAGAAGAAATTTTAAAAATTCACGCCAAGAACAAGCCGTTAGCTACTGATATAAAATTTGAAGAAGTCGCCCAAAGAACCCCCGGTTTCTCTGGTGCCGACTTAGCCAACCTGATGAATGAAGCCGCTATTTTAGCCGCTAGAAGAAACAAAAATGCAATTAGCCAACCGGAGCTGCTGGAAAGTATTGAAAAAGTAATTTTAGGTCCTGAGAGAAAAAGTTATATTTTGGGAGAGCAGGAAAAGAAAATTGTTGCCTTTCATGAAACTGGTCATGCAGTTGTGACTTATGGTCTACCTTCTTGTGGGCCGGTCAGAAAAATTTCCATCATTGCTAGAGGCAGAGCAGCGGGTTATACCATTAAAACCCCCAAGGAAACTAAATACCTTTATTCAAAAACAGAGCTCCAAGATAACCTCTCTTCTTTACTGGGCGGTTATGCGGCAGAAAAAATTTTCTTTAATGAAGTCACCACCGGCGCGGCCGAGGATCTGAAAGAAGTAACTAAAATTGCCAGGAAGGCAGTAACTAAATATGGGATGAATGAATCATTGGGTCCCAGAACGTTTGGTAAGGAAGAAGAGCTAATCTTTTTAGGCAAAGAATTTACTGAGGAAAAGGACTATTCAGAAAAAACAGCGCAGATAATTGATAAAGAAGTAGCCAAAATTATTGATTTCTGCTATAATAAAGCCTGTGAAATTATCAAAAAAAATAAGAAAAGGGTTGAAGAAGTGGCTGATTACTTAATAAAAAAAGAAACGATAGAAAAAGAGGATTTTGAAAAATTAATGAAACAATCACATGCTTAAAAGAATTTATAAAGAGGCTTTTAATTTAGCATGGAAAAATCCCTTTCTTTGGCTTTTTGGCTTTTTAGCCGCTTTTTTAGCCAATAATGAAATAATCGTTCTCTTTCTTAATTCTTCTAAAATACTGCAAATAGGCGGGCTGCCTATAAACCTTTCTTATTTAAGGGGAAATTATTTATTAATTTTTAAGTCTTTACAAAAGTTCATTTTTTTAACCCCGACAAATTTACTCATCTTTCTTTTTGTTATTTTTATTAGTTTATTTGTCTTTTATTTGTCATCTCTTTCTCAAGGGATTTTAATTAAAAATACAGCTACCAAGAATAAGTTGTTAAAAAACAGTTTAAAAGGAGTGGATAAGTACTCTTTGAAAATTTTCTTTTTAAATTTATTAGTCTTAGTCTTTGATTCTTTTCTTATTTATCTCTTTATCTTTAAATTCAACCTCAACGCAAATCCTGCCCTTGCTTTTACCCTGGTTTTCTTTATACTTTTAATTATCCTTGTTCTTTCTTTTATCGCCCGCTATTCCATCTGTTTCATTTGTTTAGAAGAGAAACCTCTTTTTTCTTCTTTAAAAGAAGCGACAAAGTTTTTCTTTAAAAACTGGTTGATTTCTGTCGTTAACTCTTTTATTATTTTTCTATTTAACATTCTTTTAGGGCTGCTTCTCTTTCTTATAGGCCTGAATTCTTATTATTCTTTCTCCATTACAGCCCAATTTTTAGGTTATTTTAACCTTACTAAGACTATTTGGTTTTTAATGTTCTTTAATTTAACCTTAATAATTTTTGTTTTTGTTTTTTTTCTTTCTATTTTTTCTGCTTGGCAATATTCTGCCTGGGGGCTGCTTTATCAAAGTATAAAAAGTGGAAAAAAAGAAGAAAAAAAATCTAATATTTGATTTTAAAAATCTTAATTTTTAATTTTTCTCCACTTTTACACCCCCTTATTAATATCATCAAGTTTATATATATAAATATATAATATATGAAACTAATCTGTTTACAAGAAAAGCTTTTTCCTATTTTATCTGCCGTTTCGAGGATAGCTTCTTTAAATAAATCTGGCCTGCCTATTTTAAATAATATTTTATTATCCACAGAGAATAGCTATTTAAAGCTTGTAGCGACCAATCTAGAAATAGCCATTGAAGGAAAATTAAGAGCAAAAATAGAAAAAGAAGGAAATATTACCATTCCTTCTCAAATTTTTAATAATTATATTAGTTCTTTGCCCAAAGAAAATATTAATTTAGAAGTAAAAGATAATGAACTTTTAATTAAAACGAAGAGCCAAAAAGCAAAAATAAAAGCGATTTCTTCTGAAGAATTTCCAATTATCCCTCAACCAATAAAAAAAGAAAAAATTGTTTTAAAATCAGACGATTTTAAAAAAGCGCTCAAACAAACTTTATTTGCCATAGGAGAGAAAGAAGCAAGGGTTGAAATTAGCGGCGCCTTGTTCTCTCTGGCGGGAAAAAACTTAACCATTGTCGGCACAGACAGCTATCGTCTAATAGAAAAAACGATTAAAGTTAAAGAAAACGACTATCAGGGGAAAGAATTAATCATTCCTAAAAAGACGCTTGAAGAAGTTTTAAGAATTATTAAAGACGAAGACAAGGAAGATATTTTTATTTACCCCTCTGAAAATCAAATCCTTTTTTCTTATCAAGACTTTAGCCTTGTTTCGCAAATTATAAGCAGCGATTTTCCTAATTATAAAGAAATTATCCCCAAAAATTTTAAAACAAAAATTATTTTTAGAAAAGAGAGTCTTTTGCAAATAATTAAAACAGCCAGTCTTTTTGCTAGATCGGGGATTAATGATTTAAAAATTAAATTTTTACCAAAAGAAGAAAAAATAATCATTTCTTCTTTAAACAACCAGGTTGGCGAGAATGAAGCGGAGCTAAAAGTAGAAATTTCTGGCAATAACAACGATGTCTCTTTTAATTATCAATATTTGTTAGATGGATTATTAAACCTAGGAGGAGATGAATTGTCCCTTGAAATTATTGATAGTAATTTGCCGGGAGTGATAAGATCAACTTCTGACGATTCTTTCTTATATTTAATTATGCCTATTAAATCAAATGAATAAGCCTTTCGCGCTAAAAACTTTGGCACAAGGTAGTTTCCTGTTCCAAGACCTTCGGCGAGGGCGGGTAAAGGTCGAAAAAATAATTTTAATTAAATCATCTGAATCCATATGAATAAAAAAGAACTAGTGGAAAAATTAGCCGATGAGCTGAAAGAAGAAATAAAGACCAAAGCAGAAGCAGGCAGAATAGTTGATAAACTTCTTGAAATCGTTATTAATAATCTTAAAAAAGGAGAAAAAGTAAATATCGCTGGTTTTTGCGTTCTTCAGGTTAAACTGAGAAAGGCAAGAATGGGGATCAACCCAAAGACCCAAGAAAAAATTCAAATCCCTGCCAAGAAAGCGGTCAAATTTAGAGCTTTGAAAGAATTGAAACAAGCAGTTCTCTAAATTTAAAAAATAAAACTTAAAAACACCCTAAACTGTTTTTTCTTGCTCGGCCTCCATAATAGTATAATCTTAAAAGGCCGATAGAGATAAAGACAGCAATTTTTAGGGTGTTTTTGTTTTAAGAAATTTTTAATTTTGATAGTACCCCCACTAGGAATCGAACCTAGGTCAGTCGCTTAAGAGGCGACTGCTTTACCATTAAGCTATGGGGGCGAATGCCTCCGGCAGGAGTCGAACCTACAGTCTCCACGTCCGAAGCGTGGCGTCATATCCGTTAGACTACGGAGGCAGGAAAGTAAATAAAGTCAAAAGTTAAAAAGGGGATTAGAGACTTTTGACTTTAGATTGAGTAAAAATTAATTAGACTAAACCATTAATAACGCTCTCTTCGCTAATAGCCCCTTGCTTGGCTAGCCGTTTGAGATCTTGAGATGTGGTGAACATTCCATAACGAGACCCGGTTTGAATGGCCGAAAGAATCTGTTGGACCTGATTTTCCCTAATCAAATTAGAAATGGCCGTGTTGTTGATTAAAACCTCACGCGTTGCTACTCGGCCGCCACCCATTCTCGGGATTAAACGCTGACAAAGAATCGCTTTAAGGGCAAGAGAGAGCTGTAGCCTGATCTGTGATTGTTGATTTGAGGGAAAGACGTCAATAATTCTAGAAACAGTTTGTGAAGCAGAAGGCGTATGTAAAGTGGCGAAGATTAAGTGTCCAGTTTCCGCCAAGGTTACGGCCAAAGAGATTGTTTCTAGGTCTCTCATTTCTCCGACCATAATTACGTTTGGATCTTGCCTGACCACATGTTTCAAGGCTTGCTCGAAGGAAATCATATCCTGCCCTAATTCTCTTTGAGCAACAATACTTTTTTTTGAAGAAAAAACAAATTCAATTGGGTCTTCTAAGGTGACGATATGGCAATTTCTGTTATTATTTATATGTTCAACCATCGCGGCCAAAGTTGTTGATTTTCCGCAACCAGCCGGTCCTGTAACGATAATTAAGCCGTGAGAAAGCTTGCATAATTCATAAGCAACCGGCGGCATATCAATTTCTTCCATCGTTGGAATATGGGGCCAGATGATTCTGGCCGCGAGCGCTAAATTATTTTTTTCCCAAAAAATATTAACCCTTAAACGAGTGTTTTCTTGAGGAATGACAAAGGATAGGTCCAGTTCTTTGTTCTCAAGAAAATTTTTTTTCTGGATTTCATTAAGACTTTTTTCCAAAAAGCCCTGAAGGTCTTTTTGTAAAACAAGAGGAAATCCTTCTATTTTTTGGAGCAGACCGTCAACTCTTAAAATAGGAGGGAGACCAACAACTAAATGAACATCAGAAGCATTGCGTTTCACGGCTAAAGAAAAAATTTCTTCAATGTTCATAGATAGTTTTAATTATTAAAAATAAATTAGTTTAAGATCCTTTCAACATATTCTCCGGTTTCAGTGTTAACGCGAACAATATCATTTTCTTCTACAAAGATAGGGACAGAAAGCGACAAGCCCGTTTCTAGGGTGGCTATTTTAGATGGTTTGTTAACTGAGTTTCCCTTCAGGGCCGGTGGGGCAGAAACGACTTTTAAATCAACTTTTTTAGGGAGTTCGACGCTAATTGGTTGATCTTCAAAATATAAAACAACGATTTCTAGCTCGTCTTTAAGAAAATTTGTTTTTTCTCCTAATAAATTTTGAGGAACCGTAAATTGTTCAAAATTTTTTGGATTGAGGAAATAAAATTCATTTCCGCTTTTATACAAAAAACTTGCTTTTTCTTTTTTAATATCAGCCTCTCTAATCTCATCGCCACTGTTAAAAGTTTTTTCCAAGACTTGGCCAGTGATTAAATTGCGGAGCTTTGTTTTAACCGTTGCTTTCCTTTGCGCTGTTCGGCCATGAGAAAAATTTAAGACCTGGAGAGGTTTGTCGCCAATCTTGATAATCAGGCCAATTTTTTTCAAGTCATTGATATCCATACCCAAAATTTAGAAGAAAAGGATTGAACAAGGCCCTTTAGATAGTTGTGTAGGGTAAAAGGGACATAAATCTGGCTCTTTCAATCGCTTTATTTAATTTTCTTTGATGCTTAGCACAAGCCCCTGTTTTTTTACCTGACAAAATATCGCCATTTTCACTCATAAAATGGGCTAAAACTTCGATATCTTTATAATCAACTTCTTTTATGCCATTAGCACAAAAATAACAAGTTTTTGCCATATATTAGAAATTAGAAATTTGTTATGATCATTATTTAAAATGGTATTTCTTCCGGACTGATTTCTTCATTCCCTTCTTCAAGAGGAATTTCTTCTATTTCTTCTGTAGACGGCTTTTGGGCAGGCTCTTCTTGGGCTTCTCTCTGTTCGGGTCTTAAGCCCTTTGGCCCAAGCTGTATTCTTTCGGCAATAATATCTGTTTTGCTTCTTTTATTTCCTGACTGATCTGTCCAAGTTCTTGTTTGCAAACGGCCTTCAATATAAACTAGATTTCCTTTTTTGAGAAATTTTTGAGCTATTTCCGCGAGTTTTCTCCAACAAGTAACATTATGATATTCAACCATTTGTTTTTTTTCGCCAGTTTGTTTATCGGTCCAATATCGATTAGTGGCCATCCCGAAAGAGGCAACGCTCTGATTATTTGGCGTTGTTCTTATCTCAGGGTCCCTCGTGAGATTACCAAGGATTATCACCTTATTGACATTCATAAGTTTTAAGATTAAAATTATTTTATTAAAACTATTTCTTTATAATCAGAGATCTCAAAACCTCGGGCACTTGTAAGAGCTTTTCATTAAGCAGTTTTAATTTTAAAGGATCAACCTCAAGATTAAAAAGCAAATAAAAGCCCTTGGTAGCATGCTTGATTTTATAGGCAAATTTTCTTTCTCCTAAAATTTTTTCTCCCAAGACTTTTCCTCCCTGTTTTTCGACCAGGTCTTTAATTTTTATCGAGACAGGAGAAAGATCTTTTTCGGTGAAAGGCGCAGGAATAATAGTAAGTAGTTCGTACATAAATAAATTATATTAGTAATTGAAAAAAATGCAATATTTTTTTATTTTAGGCAGGATCCCGGATTTGTCAATAGCCGAGCTCTCTAAATTCGCCAATTTACAGGAAGAAGCCCCTTTGAAGATAAGGAAAAAATCTTCAAAATTTATCGTCATAGAAACAGACAAAGAAATAGACATTTCTTTTTGGCAGAAACAATTGGGCGGAGTTATAAAAAGCGGTAAAATTATAGGGAAAGCAGACAAAATTCAGGAAGAAGAAATCAAAGATATTCTTTTAGGTTACCAAAAAGAAAAAAGAATTTTTTTCGGTTTAAGTTTCTACTCGCCAGACAACAGATTCTCTTTTAGAGAAGCAAAAAATTATTCTCTCGGCCTTAAAAAAATTCTCAAAAAAGAAAAAATTTCCATCTCTTTTATCATAGAAAAAGATAGGCCGTTTTTATCCAGCGGTAATATTTTAAGGCAGAGATTGTTAGAGAAGGGAGTTGAATTAGTTTTTTTAATAGAAGAAAAAGAAATTTTAATTGGGGCAACGCAGGCTCTGCAATCTATTAAAGAAGAGGCAGAGTTTGACTTTTTAAGACCATACCGCAATATTAGTCAAGGCTTAATCCCGCCAAAATTAGCTAAGATAATGATTAATTTGGCTAGCGTTAAAAAAGAAGAAATTATTTTAGATCCTTTTTGCGGTTCCGGAACGATTCTTGGCGAAGCGCTTTTAATGGGCCATAAGAATTTGATCGGCTCGGATATAGACGAAAAATTAGTCGAAGAAACTCGGAAAAATTTAGAATGGCTGCAGGAATCGTTTTCTGGTAAAATTAGCAACCAGGTTAAAATAAAAATTTTTAGATCAGACATAAAAGATATTTGGCGTGAGATACCTCCAGGTTCAATTGACGCGATTATTACTGAGCCGTATTTAGGACCCATGCAGGTAAAGAAGATAAAAATTCAGAACATAGTCAACGATTTAAGCTCCCTATACCTTCAGTCATTTAAATCATTTAAAAAGATTTTAAAACCAGATGGACGGATAGTTATAATTTTCCCTGTTTTTAGAATAGAAAAAAGGCAGTATTTTCTGCCCATCATAGAACAAATTCAATCTCTCGGCTTCAAAAAGGAAAATTTATCGTCAAGCGGTCGCGGCTCCCTTCTTTACTCAAGGCCAGATCAAACAGTTTTAAGAGAATTTTTTATTTTTCATTTATGAACAAGAGATTTTTACTTTTAATTATTATCGGGATAATATTAATGGTGGTTATTTCGACCTCCGAGATAAAAAGAGGCGCTCAATCGCCGTCGAAGGATGGCAGCGACAATCAAATTATTCTTTTCTATAGCGAAAAATGTCCTCATTGTCTTAAGGTTGAAGAATTTATCAAAGAAAATAAAATAAAGCTTGACTTTGAGCGAAAAGAGGCGTATTATAATAAAAATAATGCCGAGGAATTAATGAAAAAAGCCAGAGTTTGTGGTTTAGTCGGGGAGATTAACATTCCTTTTTTATGGGATGGGGCGAGATGTATTATCGGTGAGACAGATATAAAAAATTTTTTTAAACAAAAAATAAATGAAAAGTAAAAAAACATTAATTCTTTATTTTTTAATTTTTTGTTGTTTAGCGAGTCTTTATTCGACAAGCTCAGCAAAAGCGGTTTGTCCGATTTGTACGATTGCTGTCTGTGCTGG
Organism: Parcubacteria group bacterium CG2_30_36_38; assembly: GCA_001873465.1. Taxonomy (GTDB): domain Bacteria; phylum Patescibacteriota; class Patescibacteriia; order UBA2591; family CG2-30-36-38; genus CG2-30-36-38. The sequence continues at coordinate 19,128 of MNZE01000036.1, forward strand.
CGTTGGCCTATCTCGTTGGCTTGGGATTGACGACATGGTGACCGGTCTTTGGCTCGGCGGATTGTTTGTTTTGTTGAGCATCTCTACCATTGCTTGGCTTAAAAGAAAGAATTTTCACTTTAAGGCTGATAAAATAGTTATATCCCTAGGATATTATTTGATTGTTTTGATCCCTCTCTATTTAATGGGTATTATGGGGCATCCTTTAAATACTTTTTGGGGAATAGATAAATTATTATTTGGGATTATTATTGGGAGCGTTGCTTTTTCCGCGGGCGTTGTTTGGCATTATTATCTTAAGAAAAAAAATAATGGCCGATCTTATTTCCCTTTCCAAAAAGTTGTTTTACCTATAATCCCCCTTGTGATTTTAAGCATGCTTTCTTGTTTTTTATTTAAATAAAAGTTTATGGAAGAAGACGTGATAAAAAAAATAAACGAATTTGTTCAAAAAGCCGGCCAAATGAAAAAAGAAGATAAACTAGATTTATCTTCTGATGAGGACTTGAGCCTGGCAATTATGAATTTGGTTTCTATTGAAGAGCATTTCTTTTTTACAGGGATGAAAACAGGAAAGCCGAAATATTTTGATTTTTTACGCGAAGTACGCGAGATGAGAAAAAGTCTTTTAAAAAAGATTGTCAAAAAAGAAGAGGGCGAGGTTTGGTGCCTTTCCAAACATCTCTTAGCTGCCTCAATGCGGCTTTTAGAAGTTGGCACCAAGCGTCTCGGCATGGGTAAAAAAGAAGAAGCAGACGATTTTTTTCAAAAGGCGTATAATCTTTACTCACTTTTTTGGGGCCTTAATCTGAACTTGGTAGACACCGAGGAAATTAAAAAAATTGACGAAGGCGCTTTAAATAAACATGACCAAGAAAAAAAAGGATTTTTAGGAAAACTTGGCGACCTAGTAAAGAGGGTTGTTAATTGTTGTATTGAATAGTTTAACGATGGTCTGGGTGACAAGAGTTTAGCTATAATCTTTCGGGATGCCGGGAAATTGCACCCGGGCCTTACTCACCCCAAGAGCATGTACTACTCTTATACTACATCCCGCAGAGAGATTAATTGCTTTTTTCTTTTTTTATTTTCTTCAGACACCTGGCGCAGACTCTCAATTTTTTTCTGTCTATTTTTATAAGCTGGAGATTGAGATTTTGTCTTCTTTTGGTGGCGATATTTGAGTGGCTTCGCTTTTGACTTGTTTGTGGGATCCGACCACAGAGTTCACAAAATTTAGACATAAGCATTGATTAATTAATAAATTAAGTTATCATTAAATTATAACAAAAAATTTAATTAGGTCAATTTTATTTATGTCTTCTATTTTTTTTCTCATCGTCATAATTTTCTCCGCGATTATTCATGAATATTCTCATGCGGCGATGGCAGATTATTTAGGCGATCCGACGGCAAAAAACGCTGGTCGCTTGACGCTTAACCCCTTAGCCCATCTTGATTTCTTCGGCACTATTTTAATGCCTCTCTTTTTACTTTTTGTTTCTGGGGGCTCCTTTCTTTTTGCTTACGCGAAACCCGTGCCTTTTAACCCTTATAATTTAAGAAATCGAAAATATGGCGGGGCTTGCGTGGCTCTGGCCGGACCTTTTTCAAACCTCTCGGTCGCCCTAATTTTTGGCTTATTGATTCGTTTTTTCCCTTTAGGAATTTTAGCCGACGTTTTATCTATTGTTATTTACGCTAATCTTCTTTTGGCTGTTTTTAATTTAGTTCCTATTCCACCGCTTGACGGCTCGCATATTTTAATGGCTCTCTTGCCTGAAAAAACAATTAAGGCTAAAATATTTTTAGTCGCTTACGGACCATTTCTTTTATTAATGTTCATCTTTTTCGGTTTTAACCTTATTCGTCCAATTATTTTCTGGCTTTATCAACTTATCACTGGTTCGCCTTTAATTTGAGAAGTTTTTGCTAAAAATTAATTTTGAACTAAATAAATATATGTCAGGGCACTCTAAATGGGCCAAACTCAAGCACTTCAAAGGAGCTTTAGACGTAAAAAAAAGCTCTCTCTTCACTAAGCTGGGACATCTGATTACGGTGGCTGCCAGACAAGGCGGGGGGAGCCCGGAAACAAATTTTAAATTAAGAATTGCTATTGAGCAAGCAAACAAGGCAAATATACCCAAAGAAAACGTTGAAAGAGCGATTAAGCGAGGTTTAGGCGAAGGAGAAAAGATGCAGATTGAAGAAGCGACCTACGAAGCATTTGGACCGGGAGGGGCAGCAATTGTCGTTGAAGCTTTAACTGATAATAAAAACAGGACAACGGCCGATCTTCGTCGGATTTTCAATAAATATGAGGGGACATTAGGCGGGCAGAATTCAATTCTTTGGATGTTTGAAAAAAAAGGGACTTTAAGAATTGCTGAGGCGAAAAAAATAGAGAATAAGGAAGAGCTGGAGCTTGGATTAATTGATGCAGGAGCAAAAGACATTAAAGAAGAAGGGGAAGAAATAGCGATTTACACCCAACCGGAGAAGCTACAAGAAGTTAAAGAATTTTTAGAAAGCAAAGGAGTTGTGCCGGACTATGCGGAAATTGAATGGTTTGCAAAAAATTATGTTAAAATCAGCGAAGAAGATCAAAAGAAAATAGACGCGATCTTTGCCGAATTGGATGAAGACCCAGATGTCAATGATTACTATACAAATATCATCCCCTCGAATTTTTAATTTATAATTTCTAATAAATAGTTATGGTTATTTTAGGCATTGATCCGGGAGTGGCAACTACAGGTTATGGCGTGATAAAATTTTCTGAGAGCGGGGAATCTTGTATTTTTGTTTATGGCATTATTTCTTCAAGCGCTCGTGAGCGTTTTTCTAAAAGACTTTTAAAAATTTATCAGGAATTAAAAAAGATTATAAAGAAATATAAACCTGATCTTTTGGCAATAGAAAATATTTATTTCGCTAAGAATGCCAAAACGGCGATAAATGTTGGCAAAGCGATTGGTGTGATTTTACTGCTTGGCGAAGAGAAAAAAATTCCTTTTCTAGAACTTACTCCCCTGCAAGTTAAACAGTCTCTCACTGGTTTCGGCCGGGCAGACAAAGCCCAGGTCCAGAATATGGTGAAACGACTTCTTGGGCTCTCTAAAATTCCTAAGCCTGATGACGCGGCTGATGCCCTAGCCATGGCTTTGACTGCTCATCAATATAATAAAACCTATGAAAAAAATAAGGCTTGCTCATCTTAGTGCTGAAGTTTCTCCTTATTCTCAAACAGGCGGGCTGGCAGACGTGACGAGATCCTTGCCAAGGGCGCTTTGCAGAATGGGGCATCAGGTCATTGTTATTACCCCTTTTTATAAATTTATTAGAAAACAAAACCTACCGCTTGAAGATTTATCGCAAGCGGTTTCTTTATCTTTTGCAGATTATCATTTTAATTTTTCCTTTAAGAAAGTGATTAGTGAGGATAAATACCCTGTTTTTTTTGTTGTTCAAGATGAACTATTTTCAGAAAGAGACGTAATTTATAAAGCTCCAGACGATGCTTTGCGCTTCCTTTTTTTTGATTTAGCAGCCTTGGAACTGTTAAAAATTCTTAAATTTTCACCTGATGTCCTACATTGTCATGATTGGCACACGGGATTAGTGCCATATTTTCTCAAAACTCTTTATAAAGAAGGTCCTGAACTTTCAAAAATTGCTACTCTTTTCACAATTCATAATTTATCTTTTCAAGGTGCTTTTAATTGGTGGGAAGTCCCTAGAGAAAAAAAAGATGATGGCGGAGATATCTCGAAAATGAAAGAAGACAATTTTCATTGGATTAATTTTATGAAAAGAGGAATTATGTCTGCCGAGATAATTAATACAGTGAGCGAGCGCTATGCTCAGGAGATTCTAACCAAGGAATTTGGCTGTGGCCTTGAAGGCTTCCTGCAAGAAAGAGAAGAAAGATTGTTTGGAATCATTAATGGTATTGATTATAAAGTTTTTAACCCGAAATTTGATCCCGATGTTCACGTTAATTATGACGCTGATTCATTCGAGAGAAAAACTGAGAATAAAATTGCCCTGCAGCAAGAGTTTAACTTGACAGTTGATGAGAGAACTCCTATGATAGGTTTGGCTCACCGTTTAACTGAACAGAAAGGGATTGAATTATTAATTAAAATTCTTGAGGAGCTTTTAAAATTAAACGTTCAAATAGTAATAGTCGGAACAGGAGAAGAGTCCTATGTAGAAGCGCTTAAAAAATTTAAAAAGAAACACACTAAAAAAATTGTTTTTATTACGCCATTTGAGGAATCTTGGGCAAGAAAAATTTATGCTGCTTCAGATATTTATCTTCTCCCTTCGCGATTTGAGCCCTGTGGCTTATCGCAACTTATTAGTTTAAGATATGGCTCTGTGCCGGTAGTGCGCGCTGTTGGTGGTTTATCTGACACAGTGACCAATTACAATCCGGGGACAGGGAGGGGGAACGGATTTGTTTTTCGTAATTATAGTGAGATAGAGCTTCTAGCGGCGATTGTGAGGGCTTTAGAAAATTATAAAAGAAAAAGCGCTTGGAAAAAATTAGCTTGTCGGGCAATGAAAGAGACATATTCTTGGAATTTGCCGGCGAAAAAATACGTGGCTTTATATAAAAAAGCACTCAAGAAAAAAATGAAAAATCTGTAATTTTATATTTCTTATGTATTGGATTAATTTTCTCCACATTTATCAACCGAGAGGACAGGCGAAAGATATTTTTGACCGAGTTGTCAATGAGTCTTATAGGCCTTTAATTAAAGGCTTGAAAGAAAATAAAAGTTTAAAATTAAATTTAAATATTAATGCCTGCTTAACAGAGCGCCTTTTTAAAGACGGTTATCAAGATGTGGTTTCTGGTCTTAAATTTTTAGCGCAAAGAGGACAGGTAGAGTTTACTGATTCCGCGGCTTATCATGCTTTTCTGCCACTTTTGCCAGAAACAGAAATTAAGAGGCAAATTAATCTTAACCGAGAAATCAACAGAAAATATTTTGGTAAAATTTATAACCCATCTGTTTTTTTCTCGCCAGAAATGGCTTATAACAAAAAGATTGCGAGAATAGTTAAGAACTTAGGTTATCAATGGTTGATTCTCGACGAAATTGCTTACAATGGAAAATTGAATCAAGCCAGTTGGTTCTGTTTTTATGAGATCGAAGAGACCCCGGGGCTGAAAGTTCTTTTTAAAAACAGAAGAATTAGTAATTTGCTGAGCAACGCCCTGACGCGCAATATTGGTTCCTTTAAAAAAGAAATTGGACCAATTGTTAAAGAAGACGCTTATTTATTGACGGCTATGGACGGTGAAACATTTGGTCATCATCGGCCTGGGTTGGAGAAATTTCTTTTTCAAGTTTTATCAGCAAAGGCCTGGAAACATCTTTTTATCTCTGAAGCCTTAAAGCACTTCCAGTCTGGCGGAAAAATCAGCCCTCTTGATTCTACTTGGACGATTGAAGAGGAGGATCTAAAAGAAAAAAAGCCATATAAGCTTTGGCATTCAGCTGATAACCCTTTGCAGAAATTGCAATGGCAATTTAGCTATTTTGTCATTAAAACCGTGGAATCTTTAAATCATAAGACAGTCGACTACCAAAGGGCGAGGAGAAAACTCGATCAATCTCTTGAATCCTGCCAGTATTGGTGGGCTTCTTTATACTGGTGGAGTTTAGAGATGATCGAAGCATCCAGTTATAATCTAAGACAAATCATTTTTAATCTTAAAACATCTACTTCGTTCAAAAAGAAAGCAGAAAAATTTTATCGTCAGGTTCTTGATCTTGCTTTTAAGTGGCAAAGAACCGGCCTGGTCAGAGAATTTCATAAACAAGAAAAAAAATGGCAGGCGGTTCCTTTTAAGGAAAGAACAAATCCAGAGTGGTATAACCAAATGATTTTAGAATTTGAGGCAGAGATGAGAAGAGCGGCGAAGGACGAGGAGTATGAAAGAGCGATTAAATGGCGAGATGCGATTATTAAATTAAAAAGCGGCGCGGACGTTTATGACGTACTGCATGTAGTTAATGAGCTTTGGACAGTTAGGAGAATTCCCTCTTGCAAGCCATTTCTTAAGTATAAAAAATTTTCACGCTTTGCTAAAGAATATTTTTTGCCCTTTAATTATAAACCGAAATACTGGAAAAAATAATAAAGATATGATGAAAAGAAAAAGGATTCCCTTTAAAAAAATCAAAAAATTGCTAGATCCGGATTTTATAAATAAATTTTTTAATAAGCGCTACAGGCGATATTATAAAGAAGCGAAAGGATGTCGTTTTTTAGGAATTAAAAAAATAAAGCGATTTGCAGGAGGAAAATCGATTTCCGCTTCTTATTTTTTAAAATTAAAAATTGGCAAGGAGGAAAAAATAAAAATAATCGACGGCCGGGCTCGTCAACGTCTCTTTACTGACGAGAATAATCCTCAAAGGCATTATCTAGTCTTGAAGCATCTCTATACTAAAAATTTTAGCCGTGAAGTGCCGAGGCCCCTTGATTATCAAAAGCCATACAATCTTCTTCTTTACGAAGAAGTTGAGGGAGAGGCGTTGCAGCAGAAATTGATGAGAGGTGAAATAAGTTTTGTTTTAAGCTTTATTCCTAAAATTGTTTTTTGGTTGAGGAAACTTCATCGGGAAAATTTATTAAAAGGCAGACTGGCGGCTCTGGAAGGAAGCAACAGAATTCTCCTGCGAGACAAAAAAGTAGAGGCGAAAGAAATGCGTCATGCTCTCTTTTTAACCAAGAAATTCTATCCTCAAGGAACACTTTCGGTCAAAAAAGTCGTAGAGAAATTAAATAAATTGCGGCGAAAGAAAAAAAATTGGTTTTTGGAAAAAGAAAATTATGCTCTTTGTCATTATGATGTTCATTTCGGCAATTTTTTAACTAGCGATCGCCAATTGAAAGTTATTGATTTTAGTGATGCTTGTTTTTATGATCCGTTGGCAGACCTCGCTTGTTTTTTGGTTCAAACTGAATCAATGCTTGAATATTATCAGAGAAAAAAAGCAAAAATAATTTTGCCAAGAATTAAGAATCAAATTATTAATCTATATTTTAAACGCCAACCAGAGAGAAGAGAGATTTTTCGACTTAAATATTTTGAGATCCGGCGTCTCGTTTCGATGTTTACTAGTTTAATTTTTGTTGAGGGCGAAGAAAAAAATAAAAAATTGATGTTAGATGATTTTAAGAAGAAAATATCATTAAAATTTAAGCAAATAGAAGGAACTTTATGAAAATTTTATTTATTGCCTCAGAACTTAACCCCTTGGCTAAAGTTGGTGGCTTAGGAGACGTGGCTGGCGCCCTGCCTTTAGCTTTGAAAAAATTGGGGGCGGATATTAGGATCGCCTTGCCTAAATATGGGGTGATTGATGAAAAAAAATATCCTTGTGAATTGGTTGCCAAAGATATTAAAATAAAGATTGGTCGAGAAGAAGAAAAAATCAATCTTTACAAAACTGAATTAGGCGAAGAAAAAGTAATTGTTTATTTAATTGATAATAAAAAATATTTAGGCGAGGACGGAGTTTATTTTGAGAAAACCGCTTTTTGCGGCTCTTTTGCCGAAATAAAGCGGTTTTTATTTTTTACCCATGCTGTTTTTTCTTTAATAGAAAAACTTGATTGGCAGCCGGAAATAATTCATTGTAATGATTGGCATACGTCATTTTTGCCGGTCTTCCTAAAAATGAAATCAAAAATAAAAGATAAAAAATTAAAAACATTGTTAACTATTCATAATTTAGCCAATCAAGGGAGATGGAACGCCCAGGAAATTTTTGATTTTTTAGGACTTAAAGGCGATGAAACAGAAAGCCTTGGAAAAAGACAATTAGGTTCATACGGCGAAGATCTTAATTTAATGCAGCAAGGGATTTTAAACGCTGATTTTATTAATACGGTGAGTCCAACTTACGCCAGAGAAATTCTGACCAAACCTTATTTTGGCCGTGGGTTTAAAGAAACTTTATTAAAAAGAAGAAATAATTTTGTTGGAATTCTAAACGGCTTAGATACAGAAACTTTTAATCCGGAGACAGATCCTTATATAAAAAGAAATTATTCTTTTAGAAATCCAGAAATAAAAAAAGAGAATAAAATCTATTTGGAAAAAAAGTTGGGTTTAAAAGTCGATCCTGATGTCCCTCTTTTTGCCTTGGTCTCAAGGCTGACCTTCCAGAAGGGGATTGAGTTAGTGGTCAATGGTCTAAAAAATCTTAGAGATTTTGATTTTCGAGCAGTTTTTTTAGGCGTTGGTGAAGAGCGATATGAGGAATCTATTAAAAATTTAGCCAAAAAATTTCCGGGCAAAATTGCAGCTGAGATTAAATATGATTCTCAATTAGCTCAGGAAATTTATGCTGGAGCTGATTTTTTTCTGATGCCATCAAAATTTGAACCGTGCGGCTTGACTCAATTGATTGCTTTGCGTTATGGCGCTATCCCGATTGTCAGAAGAGTTGGCGGACTGGCTGACACAATTAAAAACATAAGGGTTAAAAAGAGATTTTTAAATTTTTTAAAAAGAATAGAAGGCAATGGTTTCGTCTTGCGGGAATATGATGCAGACAAGTTTGTTAAGGTTTTAAAAAGAGCAACTTCTTTTTATCAAAATAAAGATCTATGGCGTAGATTGCAAATAAAAGCAATGGAAGAAGACCATTCCTGGCAACAGTCAGCCGGGGAATATTTAGAGCTTTATGAAAAAATATTGCAAACTTAGGGTTTGGCTTTACAGAATAAGAAGGCCTTTAGTATAGCTTTGTACTAGAGGCCTTTTTTTATTAATTTTATTTTGACTTTTTTTGTTTTTTTAGTATAATATAAAGTATGCAAATTTATTGGTACGGAGAAACATGCTTCAAAATACAAAATAGCGACAGAACTATTTTAATTAATCCTGATTCCCCGAGAAAAGCAGGTTTAAGAGGGCCAAATTTTAAGTCAGATCTTCTGCTTTTATCCGACCCAAACGAAGAAAAAGAGACAGAGAAGAAAATCACTGACGAGACCTTTTTAATCAGCGCCCCAGGAGAATATGAAGTCAAGGGTGTTTTTATTGAAGGCATTCCTTTTAAAAGTCAAAAGAAAACGACAACCCTTTATCGACTTGTTTTTGATGAGATAAGTTTTGGTTTCTTAGGTCCAATCGACGATTTGTTAGAAGATGAGCAAGTAGAAAAGCTCGGCACAATTGATGTTCTTTTTTTGCCAGTGGGCGGCGGAGACGTACTTGAAAGCAAAACAGCTGAAAAAGTTTTAAATTCTATTGAACCGAAAATAGTTATTCCTCACTCTTATCAAGTCCCTGGTCTTAAAACTAGTCGTGACAAAATAGAAAGTTTTTTAAAAAAATTAGGCAAGAAAGAGATAGAAGCGATAGAAAAATTTTCTTTAAGCAAGAAGGAATTATTACAAAATTTTTCCAAGGAAGAAATAATAATTTTACAGCCTAAAGTTTTATGACGGGAAAGCCATTAGTTTGGATTTTGATTATTGCTATTATGGCGACGATTTTCATTTTTTGGCTTCGTAATTTAAATCTTCTTTTTTTTCAGTCATCATCAGTAAAAGAAGAGCCGCTTTTTTCTTTGTTTAAAGAGGGGTACGACGAGACAAGAGATATTTTTCGTGAGTTGGGCAAGCGGCTCGAAGGAACGCAGATTGCTTCTGTCTCCTCTACTTCTTCTGTTTCCTCTTCAGAGGAGGCCTTGACCGAAGAGCAAATAAAAATTTTAAAAGAAAAAATTTTAGAGAAATATGAAAAAAAATAAACCCCGACGCCTAAAGGGGTCGGGGCTCCGACCGAGAGCGTCGGAGGAAATTATAAAAAAAGAAGCTATAAATGCTTCAATTAAAGAAGAAATGCAATCTTCTTATTTAGATTACGCCATGTCAGTGATAGTCTCGCGTGCCCTGCCCGATGCCCGGGATGGTCTGAAACCAGTTCAGAGAAGAATTTTATACACTATGCATAGAATGGGATTAAGCTCAGAAGCCAAGTTTAGAAAAGCGGCAGCCGTGGTTGGCGATACCCTTGGTCGTTTCCACCCACATGGCGACATTTCCGTTTATAATTCCATGGTCAGGATGGCTCAAAATTTTTCTTTGCGCTATCCGTTAGTTGAAGCGCAGGGCAATGTGGGTTGTTTCACGGCTGATACTAGGGTGAAACTTACAGACGGCAGAGATTTATCGTTCGCAGAGCTAGTGAAAGAGTACAAAGAGGGAAAGAGAAACTTTACCTTTACGGTTGACGAGAATGGGACGGTGAAGATAGCAGAGATAAAAAATCCCAGGATGACAAAAAAGAACGCAGAAATAATGAAAGTTGTTTTAGATAATGGGGAAGAGATAAAATGTACTCTTAGCCATAAATTTATGCTGAAATCTGGAGCAAAAGCAGGATTTGTTTATAAAGAAGCTAGAAATTTAAAACCAGGAGATTCTCTTATGCCAGCATACTTTAGATTTTCTACCGGAGAAGACGATCCTAATATGATTGGTTATAATATGATTCTCCAGCCGAAATTAAATTTTTGGAATTTTGTTCATATCCTTTCAGACAGTTGGAATATTGAGAATAAGATATATGAAAGATCAAGGGGAAGAATTAGACACCATCTTGATTTTAATAAGTTAAACAATAACCCAGAAAACATTCAAAGGATGGGCTGGAAAGAGCACTGGCAATCTCATTATAATTTGACTTCTCTAAGACATATCAATGACGAAAATTATAAAGCTAAACTCGCAGAAGGTAGGAGAAAATTTTGGGCGGAAGAAAAAAACAGAAAAATTTTTTCTCAAAGAATAAGAGGAAGAAATATTTTAAATTGGAAAAAGAAAGAATATCGTGAACGAATGAGAATTTTTTTAAGCGAAGTTAACAAAAAATATTTTAGAGAGCATCCTGAGGCTATTCAGAGAATCAGCAGAACAGCATCAAAAACAATGAGAAGATTGTGGCAAAATCCAAAATATAAAAGATTATTTCATGAAAAGATTGTAGAGAGCAATAGAAACAGGAAGGGGAAGACAAATTCAAGTGGCAAAAAGAAATTCTTAAAAATATGTCATTATCTTAATGATAGAAATATAATTTTAAATAAAGATAACTTTGAGAAAGCAAGAAAGAGCGTATTCGGAATAAAAAGTTTTACTAGTTGGAACTTGGGCATTGCGAAACATTACAACAGAGATATTAATTTATTGTCATCTAAGATTAATAGAAATCACAAAGTAGTAAGAGTAGAATTTTTAAAAGAGTTTGCAAATGTTTATGACTTGACAATAGAAAAAACGCATAACTTTGCTTTATCTGCCGGTGTTTTCGTCCACAACTCGATTGATGGTGATCCACCAAGCGCCATGCGTTATCTTGAGGCAAAATTATCTAAAGCAGGCGAAGAAATGTTGATTGATCTTGAAAAAGAAACGGTTTCTTTTGTGCCTAATTATGATGGGACACAACAAGAACCGACGGTTCTGCCGGCCGGCATACCCAATCTTCTTTTAAATGGCGCGATGGGCATCGCGGTTGGTATGGCTACCAGCATCCCGCCTCATAATTTAAATGAGACTTGTGACGCTCTCGTTTACTTACTTCTTCACCCTGAAGCAGAAATAGACGAGATTTTTCAATTTGTTAAAGGGCCAGACTTCCCAACTGGCGGAATCATTTTTAATCTTAAACAAATTAAAGAAGCTTATGCCGCTGGACGAGGGGCGGTAACAGTAAGGGCTAAGACAGAGATAGAAGAAGGAGAAAAAGGCGAGACTATCATTATTAAAGAGATCCCCTATCAGATTAATAAAGCAGAGCTGCTTCTTAAAATAGCTGATTTGGTAAAAGAAAAACGCCTAGAAGGCGTGCGAGACATCCGGGACGAATCAACGGAGGAAGGGGTGAGAGTGGTGATTGAATTAAAAAAAGACGTTTCAGCCGAGAAGATTTTAAATCAGCTTTTTGAATTAACCAACCTGCAAACAAACTTTAATCTTAATTTTGTAGCGCTTGAATCAGGTATCCAGCCAAGACTTTTCGGCTTTAAAGAATTATTAGTTAGTTATCTTTCTTGGCGGAAAGAGGTTGTTAGAAAAAGAACAGAGTTTGAGCTGAAGAAGACAGAAGAGCGGCTGCATATTTTAGAAGGGTTTCTTATTGCTTTAGTCAATATTGACAAGGTCGTTTCCTTAATTAGGCACTCTAAAGACAGAAAAGAAGCAAAGGACGGCTTGATGAAAAAGTTTAAGCTTTCAGGTCGCCAGACCGAAGCCATTTTAGAAATGAGGCTCCATCAGTTAGCTGGGCTGGAGCGGTTGGAGATAGAGAATGAAGCAAAAGAAAAGAAAAAACTAGAGAAAGAATTAAAAATTTTATTAGCTGATCCTAAAAAAATTTTTGCCAAAATTAAAGAGGAACTGAGGATTTTAAAAGAAAAATATCCAGAAAAAAGAAGAACAGAAATCAAAGAAAAAGGGGTTGATATATTGAAAGAAGAAGACTTAATTATTGACAAGCCAGTGCTTATTGCCATCACAGTTGATGATTATATAAAAAGATTGCCGCCCGATGTTTTTAAAGTTCAGATGCGCGGAGGTAAGGGCATTTCAGGTTTTGAAATTAAAGAAGAAGATAAAATTAAAAAAATTCTTTTTACCAACTTGCATTCAGACATCTTGTTTTTTACCAATAAAGGAAAAATATTTTCTTTAAAAGCCTATGAGATTCCTGAAACAAGCAGGGAAAGCAAAGGAAAGGCGTTGATCAATTTTTTATCTTTGAGTCCCGGCGAAATGGTTTTAGAAATTCTCAGAGCAAAGTCAATCGCTGATTTTTCTTATTTGATTATAGCGACAAAATTTGGTATAATAAAAAAAATTGCGACAAAACTTTTAACCAATATCAGGAAATCGGGCTTAAACATTATCAGACTTAAAAAAGACGATTCTTTAGTAGAGGCAATTTTCTGCGAGAAAACTGACGAAATATTTTTAATCTCGTCCAGCGGTCAATCTATTCGTTTTAAAGAAGAAAATGTGCGGCCAATGGGCAGAACAGCGACGGGCGTACGAGGCGTTACACTCAAAAAAGATGATTATTTAGAAGGGCTGGCGAGGACTCGCAAAGACAAAATAAAAGAAAATTATCTTTTAATTATTACGGAGAACGGTTTTGGGAAAATGAGTCCTCTTAAAGAATATCGTTTGCAGACACGAGGCGGTAGTGGGGTAAAGACGGCAAAAATTACTGCTAAGACCGGAAAAATAATTGCTTCTTTAATTCTTGAAGAGAAAGAAAGAGAAGAGAAAGACTTGATACTTATTTCAAGGCAAGGCGTTCTTTTGCGTCTCCCCTTGGCGCAGGTGCCAAAGATGGGGCGGCAAACGCAGGGCGTCAAATTGATGAGATTTAAAAAAGAAGGAGATAGAGTTGCTTCAATGGTTATAGTGTAACATTAATATTTATGCAAGATTTAATTCAACAACTTATCAATGACAATTATTTAAAGACGCCGGAGATTATTCAAGCTTTTAAAAAAATCAAAAGACAAGATTTTGTACCGTCAGAACTAGAAATGGAATCAACAGGAAACTATCCTTTGCCCATTGGTTATGGCCAAACTATTTCTCAGCCCTTAACCATCGCTTTTATGATGGAGTTATTAGCTCTTGAGAGAGGCTGGAAAGTATTGGATGTCGGTAGCGGCTCTGGCTATACAACCGCCCTATTTTGTGAGATCGTCGGTAAAGAAGGAAAAGTATTTGCTATTGAGCGCATTGATGAACTAAGAAAATTCGGCGAGGACAATGTCAGAAAATATAATTTTGTAGAAGAAGGTAGGGCTGTTTTTATTACTGGCGATGGCACGAAAGGAATAAAAAAAGAAGCCCCGTTTAACGCTATCCATGTCGGAGCGGCCGCAGTTGATGTCCCGGAAGCTTTACTTGACCAACTGAGTATTGGCGGGAGAATGGTTATCCCCTTAGGCTATCAGACTCAAGAAATAACTTTAATAGAAAAAATTACTTCAAAAAGATTTAAGGAAAAAAGATTTCCTGGTTTTACTTTTGTCCCCTTAATTAAGGGGTTGCCGGGGAAAAATAAAATATGATTAAAAAAATATTCATTTTTAGTTTAATCTTTTTGACAGCAGTAATACTGTGGAATCTTTTTTATCAGCCAGCTAGAGGTTTGTTAAATAAATCTGAGAATGAAACTAACGAAATTTTAGTTAAATTGAAGACTTCTTCTCAAATTTATAAAATAGAAATAAAAGATTTTTGTTTAGAAAAAATTTTAAAAATTCTCCTGAAGAGGCCTGAGATAGAAATGGCCGAACCAAACTGGTTAGTAGAAGCTTCTGCCATCTCTTCGCCTCCGAATGACCCTTATTATGATAAACTTTGGTATCTAAAACAGATAGGAGCCGAGGAGGCATGGAAAATAGTCGGTGGCGGTAAAGAAGAAGTAGTGGTGGCAATACTTGATACGGGCGTAGATATTGATCATCCTGATCTTAAGGAAAACATTTGGACTAATATTGATGAAATGCCGGGCAACGCCGCGGATGATGATAATAATGGTTATATAGATGATGTCCATGGTTGGGATTTCATTGAGAACGTGCCTGATCCTCGACCAAAATTTAAAGACAATTGGACAGAGAGCGGTATCCATCACGGTACTTTAATCGGCGGGTTGATTGCTGCTTCTGGCAATAACAGAGAGGGAACGATTGGTTTAAGTTATGAGGTAAGAATTATGCCTTTGCGTGTCTTGAACAATGAGGGGACAGGCAGCGTAGATCAGGTGATTAAAGGAATTAATTACGCTATTTATAATGGAGCGAAAATAATAAACTTAAGTTTTGTCGGGAGCGAAAAAAGTTATTTTTTGAAAGAAGCTTTGAAAAAAGCTTGGGATATGGGGGTCCTTGTGGTGGCCGCGGCCGGCAATGAAACAATAAACGCGCCTCTCGATTTAAATAAGACCCCAGTTTATCCTATTTGTCTTGATGCAGACGAGAAAGAGAATTTTATTCTTGGAGTAGCGGCGACTGATCTTCAAGACGAAAAAGCCATATTTTCCGACTATGGCTCTTCTTGCATTGATGTTTCTGCGCCGGGGATAAGGGTTTTTGGACCTTTGGTTTATCAGCCAGACAAAGGTTTTAATGAATATTATGGAGGTTATTGGTCGGGTACTTCTTTGTCTGCCCCGCTTGTTTCTTCTTTGGCTGCTTTAGTTTGGTCAGCTAATCCTTTACTTTCTCAAAAAGATGTCAGAGATATTATTTTAGGACAAACGAAAAAAATTGATTCTTTAAATCCCGACTTTGCTGGTCAATTAGGCCAAGGAAGAATTGATGCTTATGAGGCAGTTAATTACGCTCTGACTCAAAAAGGGACCTTATCTTATGATAATTACATTATCACTGGCGCTGGACCAGGCGGCGGACCCCACGTCAGAGTCTTTGATCTAAGTGGCAACCCAAAAGCTGGTTTCTTCGCTTATGACCCAAAATTTTCTGGCGGCGTGATTGTCGCCACTGGCGATGTTGATGGCGATGGAATTCAAGAAATTATCACTGGCGCTGGACCAGGCGGCGGACCCCTAGTGAGAGTTTTTGACCTAAAAGGCAATATTAAACTTCAATTCTTTGCTTTTAATGAGTCCTATAAAGGCGGGATTAATATTTTTTCAGGCGTTGACATTGATGGCGACAAATTAGATGATATTATTGTAGGAGTTAATAAATTAGCTGCTCCTTATATTAGAGTTTTTGAAGGACAATTTGCCACTTTGAGATTACAGTTCCTTTCTTATGACAGACTTTTCTATCAAGGAGTAAAGGCAGCCGGCGCTGACCTTAATGGAAATAAAAAGAGCGAAATTGTTGTTGGTTTGGGCCCGGGCAGAGAGCCGTATGTAAGAATTTTTGATAGTGAGGGGAATTTTTTAACCAAATTTCTTGCCTACTCTCCGCTTTTTAAAGGAGGAGTAAATGTGGCGACAATAAAAGTGAATAAATAATTATGAATTCAGAACTTCGCAAAGATTATTTTTTGAATCGATATGTAATCATCACCCCAGGTCGTTTAAAACGGCCAAGGTCTGCTGTGACGCGGACTATTTTTGTCAAAGAGAAAGAGTGTCCTTTTTGTCCTAAACACATAGAAAAAAGTTTGATCATTAAATCTTATTTCAAAAATAAAAAAACCAAAACTTGGCAGATAATGGTTTTAGAAAATAAATTTCCGATCGTCTCTTTAAAATCATTTAAGGCGTACGGCCAGAATGAAGTTATCATCGAGGCTCCAGAACATGGCAGAGATCTTGCCGAGCTATCTATTAAAGAAATAATAAATTTACTTGAAGTTTTTAAAGAAAGAACGAAGGAATTATCTAAATTAAAAAGAATTGAATATGTCTTGATTTTTAA
>MNZE01000027.1 GCA_001873465.1 Parcubacteria group bacterium CG2_30_36_38
TCAAAAAAAGAAAGAAAAACCAGAAAAACAATAAAAAGAGCTAATGCTCTTTTTTTGCTGTTTGACAGGCTCCTGTTTGTTGAAATAACTAGCCTGGTTAAATAATGGCCGATAATTAGAAGCCCAAAAATCATCCTTCTTAAAAATAAGGCTAAAAAGCTTAATTTAAGGCTTATTTTGCGAGCTTTTGAACTTAAACCAGGAATCTTCATAAAGTACCTGTAATTATACCCCTCCTATCTAGTCTGTCAAGGCCACCTTCAACCCCGGGCCCATACTGCTGCAAATAGAGACCTGCCTGATAAAATCACCTTTTGCGCTGCTCGGCCTGGATTTTTTAACAGATTCCAAAAAAGCCTTGATATTTACTTCAATTTTCTCTTTATTCCAAGAAACCTTGGCTAAACCTAAATGAAGATTATTGTTTTTGTCTGCTCTATAGAAGACCTGTCCCTCTCGCAATTTCTTGATCACTAGCGCTACTTCTTTAGTCACCGTCCCCTTTTTAGGGTCAGGCATTAAGCCCTTCGGCCCTAAAATCTTGGCGATCTTAACTAATTTAGGCATCATCTCCTCTTCAACCACCACCTCGTCAAAATCGGTTTTCCCGGTTGTTTTAATCTCTTCAATCAGCTCTTCACCGCCAACTATATCTGCTCCGGCTTCTTTGGCTTCCTCTGCTTTTTTAGAAGTCACAAAAGCAACAATTTTTTTCTTTTGGCAAGAACCAGCTGGTAGAGCAACACGACCGAAAAAACTTTTGACAGATGAGGGCAGAGAAAGACTTATATGAGTCTCAATTGTCTCGTCAAATTTTTTTCTTTTATTTTCCTTGATAAAATCAATAGCCTCGTCTAAGCTGTAAATTTTAGCTGGATCTATTTTCTTTTTGATTTCCTGATAAATTTTACTTCTCATAATTTAGATTAATTTTCTTTTATCTCCAAGCCCATTTGCCTGGCCGTACCTTCAATGATTCGACAAGCCGACCCAAGATCATTCGCATTTAAATCAGGCATCTTAATCCTGGCGATCTCCTCAATTTGTTTTCTTGTCACCTTGCCAACTTTCTGCTGGAGCGAGCTGCCCGATCCCTTTTCTATACCCGCGGCTTTTTTTAATAAATCAGCGGCTGGCGGTGTTTTTAAGATAAAAGAAAAACTTCTATCTTCATAAACTGTAATTTCTGCCGGCGTGATTCCGGCCTTATCTTTGGTCGCTTCATTGAATTTTTTACAAAAATCCATGATATTCACTCCGTGTTGGCCTAAAGCAGGACCAACTGGCGGGGCTGGATTCGCCTGACCAGCAGCGATTTGAAGTTTAACAATTGTTTTTATTTTCTTCATAAATTCTTAAAAATTTAGAGTTGAAAACGAATAAATTTTTATGAGAATTTTTGAACCCAGCACTTATTTCTATAATTATAACAAAAAACCCTTGTTATTCGATGTTGAAGGCATTAAGTGTAAAATATTTTATAGAATTTTATAAAATAAGTGCTGGGTAAAGGTTTTCTAGATAAATTTTCTGCGACTTCGTCTTGAAAATTTATAGAAAGCCCTTTACATTTTTTTAATTTGCAAAAAATCTAATTCGACCGGAGTTTCGCGACTAAAAACTGAAACTAAAACTCTGACTCTACCCCTACTTTCATCGACAGAAACAACTTTGCCTTCAAAATTTTTAAACGGTCCATCAGTAATTCTCACTGGCGTGTTAACCTCTATGTCAATTTTATACTTAGGCTCTTCGATCCCCATTCTTTTTTGGACAGTTTTTATTTCTTCGTGAGATAGAGGTGTAGGAGTCGTCCCCACGCCAATAAACCCTGTAACATTGGGCGTATTTCTAGCCACATACCAAGAGGCCTCGGTCACAACCATCCGAACTAAAACATAACCTGGGAAGATCTTTTCGGTTATTACATAACGCCTTCCATTCCTGATCTTGATCCTCTTCTCTGTCGGAACTAAAACGTCAAGAATTTTATCTTTCATGTTCATTGAATCGATTCTCTGTTTTAAATTCTCAGCCACCATTTCTTCGTAGCCAGCATAAGTATGGAGAGCAAACCACCCCTCTTTTTCTTCGTCCTTTCTGTCAATAAGCTTCTCTTCTGCCATAACTATTGCCTTATAAATAAATTAATTATTTGAGTAAGGAAAAAATCGGCCAAACCAATAAAAGAAGCAGTTATTAAACTAATGATAATAACAGCTAAAGTATCATTCGTTATCTTGTCTTTTGTGGGCCAAATGACCTTTTTTAGTTCTACGATAGAATCTTTAATGTATTGAATTATTTTTTGCATATTAAATGTCTAAATTTCTAACCGCTTTGGCATGGGTTTGAATAAATTTCTTTCGTGGCTCAACTTCTTTGCCCATTAAAATTTCAAATATCTCATCAACTTTTTCTACTTCATCAATTATCACTTTCTTCAAAGATCTCTTCTCTATGTCCATGGTGGTAGAAAAAAGTTCTTCGGGATTCATCTCTCCCAGACCTTTATAGCGCTGGATATTTATTTTCTCTTTATTTTTTTCTTTGTCAAGGGATAAACCCCATTTTTTAAGAGTTTCTTCTTTCACTTTTTCCGAATAAACATATTTTATTTCCTTCCCCTTTTCTAATTTGTATAAAGGGGCTTGAGCAATATAAAGATAACCTTGTTTAATAATTTCCGGAAAATAACGGTAGAAGAAAGTGAGAAGCAGGGTTAAGATATGAGAGCCATCAACGTCAGCATCAGCCATAATGATAATTTTATGGTAGCGCAAATGAGAAAGGTCAAATTGTTCGCCGATCCCGGTTCCTAAGGCGGTAATTAAAGATCTCAATTCATCGTTGCTTAAAATCTTATTAATGCCTGCTTTTTCCACGTTCAAAATTTTTCCTTTCAGAGGCAGGATCGCCTGAATATACCTATCCCGACCTTGTTTTGCGCTGCCACCGGCCGAGTTACCTTCCACAATAAAAAGCTCACTTTGGGCCGGATCGCGAGAAGTGCAGTCTGACAACTTACCAGGCAAAGACAAACTTTCTAAAACTCCTTTTCTCAAAACGGTTGCCCTCGCCTCGCGTGCTGCCTGACGCGCCTGGGCGGATAACAGACACTTAGAAATAATTACTTCTGCTTCGCGCGGGTGTTCTTCAAGAAAAGCTTTAAAGGCGTCGCCAAAAACTGTTTCCACCGCTGTTCTTGCTTCAGGGTTTCCTAAACGATTTTTTGTTTGTCCTTCAAACTGTGGCTCTCTTAATTTTATGCTGACGACTGCTGTTAAACCTTCTCTAACGTCTTGATTAGTTAAATTTTCCTCATTTTCTTTCAAATACCCGCCAGCCCTGGCAAAACTGTTGATCACTCGGGTCAGGGCAGATCTAAAACCGACAAGGTGCGTTCCTCCTTCAGGATTATGAACATTGTTAGCAAAACCATAAACAACCTCTTTATAATCTTTGGTGTATTGAAAGGCCGTCTCGACAAAAATATTATTTGTCTCTTTGTTCACGTAAAAAATCTCTTTTTGCAAAATTTCGTTAGTCCTATTTAAATAACGAACAAAAGAATTAATCCCCCCATCAAAATAAAAATTATATGATTTATAATCCTTACCTCTTTTGTCTTCTGCCTTTATTTTCAAGCCCCTTGTTAAATAAGCCTGCTCACGCAAAAAAGAAAGGATCGTCTCCCAATTAAATTCAACCTTAGGAAATATCTCGTTGTCTGGTTCAAAAATAATAGTGGTACCTGTTCTCTCTGATTCTCCGACGGGCTTTACTTTTGTAGTTGGCTTGCCTTGGCAATATTCCTGAGCCCAAATTTTGCCGTCTCGTTCTACTTCAGCTCGAAAATAAGAAGAAAGAGCATTGACCACCGAAATGCCTACGCCGTGCAGTCCGCCAGAAACCTTATAAACTGTATTAGAAAATTTACCGCCGGCATGAAGTTTCGTAGTTACCACCTCTAAAGCAGAAAGGCCGGTTGGTTTATGAATATCAACTGGCACCCCCCGACCATTATCACGAACTAAAACGCGGTTCTGGGGCAAAAGTTGGACCAAAATCTCGTCAGCGTAGCCAGCCGTCGCTTCGTCAACCCCATTATCTACCACCTCTTTTATCAAATGGTGCAAACCTTCAGGGCCAGTGGAACCGATGTACATCGCTGGTCTTTTTCTAACTGGAGCCAAACCCTCAAGAAGGACAATTTGATCCGCCCCATATTTTTCGCTGCTATTCTTTTTTAATTTTGATGTATCTTGATACATTTTGATTTTTGTATTTTGAATTTACTTAGTATGGTAACAAATTTTTAAACCATTTTTTTATAATTGAGAAAATTCCTCTCCCATCTCTAATTGACGCGCCAAAATGATCTTTTTCTTCTTTCGCCAAAATAATCAAACCAATGGCAGTAGCGAATTTAGGATCAAGGGCTTCCTTCAATTCACTGCTGAATCCCTTGGCTTTTCCTAAAAAAATCGGCAGTTTGAGAGCATCTTTTGCTGTCTCCACTAAGCCCAGTAATTTAGAGCCACCACCAACTAAAATTACTCCAGCTGGCAATTTACGGCTTTTAGAAATAGTAGCCAACTCTTTATCTGCCATTTTAAAAATTTCCTGGCATTTTTCATGAATAATTTTAGCTAAAAATTGTTGGGTAAATTGCCCTTCAAGTCCTTCATCAAATTTTTTCAAATCAATCTGTTCATTCTTTTTTACTTTTCTATAATCTGAAGTGCCAAAATTTACTTTAATCATTTCCGCTACTGAGATAGAAGAACGCAGAGCGATGGCAATGCTTGAAGTAATATCGCGAGAACCAATAGGCAGAATCTTAACAGTTAAAATGTCTCCCTCTTCATAAACGATGAGATGAGTCGTACTTTCGCCTATATCAAGTACGGCCACTCCTAAATCTTTTTGTTTTTTGTCTAAAATTGTTTCTGCCGTCGCCAAAGCGGAGAAAATCGTTCTTTCTATTTCAAGCCCAGTCCGATGCAAGCAATAAACCAGATTCTTAATTTGCCTCGACAGATCAAGAATAATCTGCGCCTCTACCTCAAGTCTCACTCCTGTCATCCCGACTGGGTCTTTGATCCCTATTTGATTATCTACTTTAAAAATTTTAGGTATCACATGGAGAATTTCATAATTTGGCGGTGTAGCAATTGTCTGCGCCGCATCGAGCGCTCTTCTTACGTCTTCTCTTTTTATTTCTCCTTCTGCCCGAGAAATCGCCACCACCCCTCGACTCTCCTGAGAAAGAACATTGGTCCCACTAATTCCGACATTAACCGAATTAATAGGGAAACCGATTGTTCTCTCTGCTTTTTCAAAACTAGCTGATAAACTTGAAACAACTTCCTCAACGTCAACAATCACTCCTTTATTAATTCCTTCTGACGGATGTTCAATAACCGCAATAATTTCTAATTCGTCCTGATAAGCCTGACCAACGGCAATTTTGATTGTTCCCGAGCCAAGATCAAGACCAGTGATTATCTTACTATTTGCCATAGTTTTATTTTACCAGAAAAAGAAAAAAAGTCAAAATAATTGACTCTGACTTATGGCCTAGAAAGAGGTCTACTTTTTAGATAATGTTTTTTTAAAAAAATAAGTCCACCACAAAACTGGATTAGATAAATTCTCCCCCTTTGTATTGACCTCGCTGGATTCTGTTTCTGATTGTTTAACGATGATAACCACGTTTTCTCCTGGTTTTTTCAAGCCAAGCTCTAGTCTTGCCTCTCTTTCTTTGAGGAAGTCAAGCCCTTTTTCTGATGTTTTCTCTTCTAGCGTTTTATTTTCTTCTTTCAATTTTGCTATTTCTTCCTTTTTAAAAGTTAGTTCCTCTTCTTTCTTTTTCGTTTTTTTCAACTCTTTTAATAAAAAAATAAAAGAAAAACTCAAGAATAAAACTAAAATAACAAAAAAAATCTTTGAATTGAGAAAATCTTTAAGAGTAAAATCTTTTTTCATAAATTTTTACCAAAGAATCTCTTCTTCCTCTTCTTCTGTCCCTGGTTCAAACCTGTATTTTTCCCCAGTGATTTTTTCTAAAATTTCAGCCGTTAACCCACGAATGCCTCCTTTCTTATCATTTAATAAAAGCTTAAGGGAGTTAATTGTATTTTGATCAATATTGCCAAAGATTTGATGTAAATAATTAACAAGCATTAGCGCTTCTGCTCTGACCGATGGTTTGTAATTTTCATTTTTAGCAATCTCAACTATTTCGCTAATTCGCCAATATGTTTCTCGAGGATAGTTCATAATTAAAGATCGACCAGCATTACTATTCACACTACTATCCGGATTTTTCAATAATTCAAATAGAGCATCTATGTCGCCGGGGCTTTCTTTGACTAACAACTTAGTGGCGGACACTTTTAAGCCAGAAAATGGGTTATCCGGTTCCGTCTTTATAATCTCAAGGGCTATTTCTTTAGCTTTTGGATCATTATTTTTGACTAATTTTAAAATATTCAAACACTCCTCGCGCAATCTTTGATCTTCGTTTTTATCAGCTGCTATTTTTAAAATCGCTGCGTAAAGTTCTTTATCCTCCTCTGGGGCATACCTATTATTTTCTAGGTCAGAATTAATTAAAGATAAAATGTAAGATCGGATTTCAGAATTTTTTGTTTTATCATTAAGAATTATAGCATAATCATAGAATCCCAGTCCTCTCCTAAAATAAGCAATGGTGATTTTCCAAGATTCGGCGATAAAACAAAAAAGGTTGCAATCTTTGCCTTTTAGCTCATATTCCGTGATCGCTAAAAGGACCCTGTCTGGAATTAATTTCTCCGGCAAAGACAAAAAAGGCGTCTTCAAAAATAAAAACATCACCATAAAATGGGTGATGAAGGAAATAATAATTATCCACAAGAAAACTCTTAGAAATTTTCTCATATTTAAATAAAAAGCTTTGCTCTTAGGTTTTTCTTCCTGGCGCCATTTTTCTGCCAAACAAAATAAACGGGGTGGCAACAGCCAAAGATGACCAAGCGCCAGTAGCCACGCCGACCATCATCGCCAGGGCAAAATTTTTAATACTCTCGCCGCCGAATAAATAAACAGCAAGAATGACAGTGATGGTAGTTAAAGTAGTGGCCAAACATCTGACAATTACCTCATTCAAAGATTTATTAACAATGAAAGGCAGGTCATTTGATTTAGAAAAAAGCAGATTTTCTCTGATCCGGTCATAAATTACAATAGTGTCATTAACTGAGTAACCCAAAACAACCAGAATGGCGGTGACAAAATTTGTGTCTATTTCCACCCCCTTCAAAAAACCTAAAAGGGCAAAAAAGCCGATCATGATCAAAATGTCATGACCCAAAGCAGCGATTGCTCCCAAGCCCCAACGCCAAGATTCTGCTGCGCCAAACAACCGAGAAATTTTTCTAAAAGCCCAGGCAATGTATAAGGCGATAAAAATAACAGCTAAAATAATGGCCCACCAGGCCTTGGTAATCAATTCTTGGCTGATAGTCGGACCAATATTAGTAAATCTTAATTCTTGAGGATTACCTAAGGTTTTTAAAATTTCCTGATGTTTAGCGTCGTCCGCCTCTTTCATTTTTAGAATCATGCCGGTCTCGCTCGCTGGTTGAACAACTAAATCTCCTAAATTTAAAGGTTTCAATTTTTCTTTTATTTCCGACACTCCTTGTTTTTTGTCAAATTTCAATTCCATCAAAGAACCTCCCTTAAAATCAAGCCCTGGTTTTAAGCCCCAAAAAATCCAGCCAAAGATAGAGAGGCCGCAAAGGATAACGGAAATAATAATAAATACCTTCAAATGTTTTGCAAAATCAAACATAATTATTTCTTACTTGCAATTTCAACTAGATTTCTGGTAATAGTTATGGCACAAAACATAGAGGTCAGCACGCCTAAACTTAAGGTGACGGCAAAACCTTTGACCATACCAGTTGAAAAATAATAAAGAATAAGACAGACAATCAAAGTGGTCAAATTTCCATCCCTGATCGCTGACCAAGCGCGCAAAAAACCATCTCTGACGGCTTGAGCGTAAATTTTTCCCAAGGCCTTCTCTTCTCTAATTCTTTCAAAAATTAAAACATTAGCATCAACTGCCATGCCAATTGATATAATAAAACCAGCTATGCCAGAAAGGGTTAAAGTGACAGGAATTATTTTAAACAAGCAGAGATTAATTAAAACATAAATAGAAAGGGCAGCGACTGAAAGCAAACCAAGCCTCCTGTAAAATAAAATCATAAATAAAGAAACAGCGAGCAAGCCCAAAAGACCGGCTACCAAGCTCGCTTTAACTGATTCTCTGCCTAAAGAAGGACCGATATTTTGTTGACTAATCAATTTAATTGGCAGAGGCAGGGCGCCGGCCGAAAGCCGAGAAGCCAATTCTCTTGCTTCTACTAAAGTAAACTTACCAGTGATCACTGCCTTGCCTGAGGTTATCGGCTCTCTGACAGTTGGCGCGCTGATTAACTGGTTATCTAAAAAAATTGCGATGGGTTTCCCCACATTTTTCGTGGTCAGTTCGCCAAATAATTGTGTGCCATCTTTATCAAACTCTAAAGAAACTTCTGGCTCATTAGTCTGTGGATCAAAATTAATAATTGCGCTTTTTAAATATTTACCTGTTAAACCAGTGTAAAGCCATTCAGCGGTAGACGTGGTTTGTTCTCCTAATTCTCTAAAATCAAGAGTCGGAGTTTCTCCGATCATTTTAATTGCCTCGGAAATATTTTTGATGCCTGGCAACTCGACTAAAATTCGCCTTTGATCGCCAACTTTTGAAGTTTGAATAGAAGGTTCAGAAACACCAAAAACATTAACCCGACGCTCAATCACGTCCCGAGCGCCGGCCACGGCATATTCTATCTCCTCAGATGGAATGTCTTTTGTTTCTGCCTCATAAATCAATTCTGTCCCCCCTCTAAGGTCTAAGCCTAAATGGAACCTCTGTTTGCTAAACCACTTTGAGCCCGGTATCCATTTTGGCGCTTGCGGCAAGTCAATCAAAAAACAAAAAAAAGCTAAAAGTAAAATAATCACAAAAATTGTCCAAACTCTATTTCGGTTCATAATCGTTTTAAATCAATACAAATTAAAATATTACAAATTTTACGATACTAAATTATTTTAACAGAGGCAAAATTTCTGTCAACCAAAAACAGAGCATTTTAAATACGCTCTGTTTTTGATTATTAAGAATAAATAGAATAAATTAGATCGGTAGTCTTATTTCGACGTAGTTGCCACTGCGCCAGCCAACTTGTCAATAATAAAGCTGCTAATCGCGTAAGCCAAAAGAACAATCACTAAACCGATAATGGCATTTATAATCATGGCTTTCGCTTTTTTTATTTGCTCCTCGTTCCCGCCTGAGGTCATCCACATCGCGCCTCCATAAACAATAAAAACTGCCAAAATTAAACCTAAAAGTCCAACCACTATCCCGACAACCTTGCCGACAATTGTGTACATAGCCCCTGATTCTCCTCC
>MNZE01000010.1 GCA_001873465.1 Parcubacteria group bacterium CG2_30_36_38
CTAATCAATGGTGGGAAGAATTTGGCAAGCAGTTAATGGTTGGTCCAGTGATGGCGATTTTTATTTGGATTAGTTTATCAGTTGTCGCTCGGGGAGAGATGACAACAGGATTTAGAGAAGCAATAGGTGTGGCGACTGCTGGGGAGGGGCCAGTGGCTTTTACTACGGTGACTGAGCCATCCTCATTTCTTCATTATGTATTAGGGGTCGGGATGATGCTTGGTACTTTAATGGTTGCTCAGCAGCTTGGTGGAGCAGGGGCAAAAATCGGTGGAAAAGTTTCAAAAGGAGTGACTGGCCTTTATAAAGGCACGGCTAGAAGATTTGCTGAGCGCACAGGTATAGCGCCAAGAGCGAGAATGGGGAGAGATTGGGCTCTACGAGGACTTGATAAAATGGGATGGACACCGACAGGAATGAAGATGGGAGATATGGGAAGAGAGGCGCGCTTAAGGCGTAAGAAGGGTGATAAAGCAGGAGCAGTAGCACTTGAGAGGCGGACGAGGGATGAATGGCGACAGACTTATGAAAAAAGAAGGGGAATTAAAATATCCGATCTTTCCGATGATGGAAAGAGAACTTTGTTGAAAAAGGAGGGAGTTGAATCACCAGGAGGACAAGTAATGTTAGAGTCGTTAGCGGAAAAAGAAAAATTAGGTGTGGGCGAATTAACATCAGTAATAGATAGTTATAATAAAATAAGCAATCCTCAGAAGAAAGAAGCGGCTGGTTCATTTCTTAAAACTTTATCTTCTCGGCAAGGCGGTTATACAAAATCAATAGTAGATTATGCTTTAGCGGGAACTAGTACCGAAAAAGAAGATGCCCTTCACAAAACTATTTCTGAAAATCCGGCAAAGATAGACGATCTTAAAAAAATTCCACTTGATAAAATAGATGAGTTAAAAAAGAATCCTGCTTTTAATACTTGGTTGGCAACAGCTGACGATTCTCAGTTAAAGTGGTTGGGAAAGAATGGCTTTCAGCGGCAGGCTGAAGCAATTAAAAAGGCACAAGAGGAGTTTGTTTCTTCGGGAACGGGTGGAATGGGTATTTTAAAAGGGCAGGATCAAGACTTTTTTAGAGATAGATTTAGAAGAGAAGGAAGGGGAGGATTGGGCTTAAGTTCTCGATCAAAGAAGACTAAAGAGTACGTGGAAGCCGGGAAAGGAGTAAGAGTAAAATTGAACGAAGAAGAAAAAACCGATGTCACGAATAGAGTTAAGGACCTGAAAGGAAGGGTTGGTACAAATACTGCAGTAGATAACCAACAAGAAATAGAAGATATATTTCAGATTATGGAGAAGGCCGCGAATGATGAAGAAAAAAAGAAGATTATTGTTTTGAAGAGGATAGTTAAAAAGATAGTACAAGACGATCCTAATTCTGGTCTGTCCCAGAATATGCTTGATGCTGTAAAAGACCGAATAGCTGGAGCAGGAAGGGTTTCTTCAAGCGCGCAAAACACCTTGTATAACTCCTCATTTTCAGGTTTGTCTTCACCTATTAGTTCAGTATTGCATACGAAAATAAATAGAAGTTTTGATAAAGCGTCTGCCGATAGTGTGATATCAGAGATTCAGAAAGAAATTCTTAAAATAGAAGGCGCTGCGAGAGCAGGTGGATACGGTTTGTCTCCAGACGTTCGAAATAAAATTGAGGATCTTAAGAAGCAAGCAAGTAATCTTTCTAAATCTCCTAGCGACGAGACACAATGGAAGGAATTGGAGGTTAAACTGTTTCAAACGAGAGATCTTTTAGCACAACGACCGGCCGTTGACGTTCAGTAATTTAATTGAAACATAATGTTGGAAGAAAAAGGCAAAAAAAAGTTAGAAGAAATTTTAAAGAAGTATAATCAAACATCAGAGCTGGGTTTGGAGAGAACCATAGAAAACGTTATCGCCCGAGAAATTCCTTCTTCTGAAATTGATTTTTATTTGATGGGCGCAAAGAATTTAGATTGGGATAAAGCTATAGAAATAAGTCTGGAGATATTTTCAGATGTGGTTCTAGAAGAGATGGAAAAAACAGTGGAAGAAGAAAAAGAAAAAAAAACCCCAGAAACAGGAATCTTGGAAGAGATTAAAAATTTTCCTGAAGAAAAACCAAAAGAAGAATTAATTAATCTAGGTCAACTGATTGAAAAGATAAATAAAGAAGTAGGTCTAAGTTTTCCTGATGATATCTTGGCCAAACGTTTTGAAACCATTATCCTCTCTTATTTAAAAGACATCCGCGATGAAATTAGCTTGAAGGAAATTTTAGAAAGACCGCGAAAAGTTGGCGGGATGGAATTGTCAGCGGAAAAAGTTGAGCAGATTATCAAGATTTTAGAAGAAGAAAGGCCGAGAGTAAAATTAGAAATAGAGATAGAAAGAGAAAAGCCGGAATTAGCCGAGGGCATGAAAACGCCGGAAGAATTAGTGGCACCAACGTCGGCTGAAATCAAGCCCCAAGAAATAGTTCTTCCCCCTGCTCAAGAAGAGATCAAACCGCCGGTCCCGGTTGAACTGATCGTACCCCCTGAAGAAGAAAAAGAAATTACTAAATTTCAATTAGGCACTTTAGCGCCTGTTTTAGGAGTGGCGCTTAAAGAAGAAAAAGAGGAAGAAAAGATAAACATCCCTCTGCCTCCGTCCATTGAAGAGCATAAGATTGTTGGAGAGAAGCGGGGAAGGATGGAAGAAATTAAGCCGAGGATGAGAATTTCAGGCCCGATCGAGGAATTGCGCTTTATGACCTTAGAGGATTGGCGTCGTTTTGGCAGACCAGAAGCGGCTGTTTCAAAGATTGAAGAAAAAGTCAATCTTTTGGCCGAAGAATCTCTTCTTAAAAAAGCCGAAGCGATCAAAGCCTGGAAACAATCAGAAATCAATCAACTTTATTTAGAAATCGGTAGGGAATCAATTGATGGCGGCAATGCTTCCTTGAACTTAATAATTGAGAAAAGAAAGAATGAGACTAGATCATTTTTAACCGCTGAGGAATTTAATGCCATTGCTGAATTGAATCAACGCCTTAGATTTTAAATTTTTATGCGTTTTATTGTCCCACAATTTATTGATATTGAACCGAAAATTATAGGTCCGATCAGCGCGCGACAATTTTTGATTTTAGTTTTAACTGGCGGAGTAATTTTCATCTGCTATAAGTTGGCTGATTTTAGTTTGTTTGTGATTGAAGCAGTGATTCTTTTCGCTTTAGGCGGGACTTTCGCTTTTTTGAAAGTTAACGGTCAGCCAGTTCATCTTTTCCTCCTGAATCTTTTACAAAGTCTGAGAAAACCAAAATCAAGAGTTTGGTTTAAAGAGGGCGAAGAGGCAAAGGAAATGATTTTGCCTGAAAAAAAAGAAAAAGTCGAAGAAATAGCGCCTCGGCCGCCGCTTTCCTCCAGACGCTTATCTGAAATTTCTTTAATTGTTGATACAGGCGGAGCGTATCGGGAAGAAGAATAGTAAATCTAAAATTTCTAATTTCTAATTTCTAAATTATGGCTAAGGTTTCCACCCAAAAATACCTTGATATTGCGGAAATAAGAGAAGATACGGTCATTTTAAAAAATGGCTCTTTACGAGCAGTACTTTTAGCTTCTTCAATTAATTTTAGTTTGAAATCAGAAGAAGAACAAACGGCGATTATCAGCGCTTATGCCCAATTTTTGAATACTTTAGAATTGCCCGTTCAAATTGTGATCCAATCAAGACCTTTTGACATCAAACCCTATCTTAGTAGGCTGGAAAGATTGCGCGAGGAGCAGACTAACGAATTATTAAAAGCTCAAATGGCCGATTATATTGACTTTGTTAAAGAATTGGTTGAGATGGGAGAAATAATGAGCAAAAAATTTTATGTGGCGGTTGGCTATAATCCGGCCGGCGATCTCAAACGAGGTTTTTTAGACAGATTATTTGATATTTTCAAAACAGTTGGCCGAGTAACTTTTTCTAAAGCGAGATTTAAAAAACATAGAGAGCGGCTTTTTAGAGAAATGGATAAAGTAATTTCTAATTTGAATGCCATGGGCGTTAAATCCGTGCCCCTTGATACCCAAAGTTTAATTGAATTATTTTATAAGACATATAATCAGGAGACGAGCCGTCAACAAGATTTAGCGAAAAAAGAAGAGTTAAAAATTGAGGAATAAAAATATGGCGATCTTTCCCTCCTCTTTAAAGGAGACAAAAACAAAAGAGAAGAAACCTGAAGAAGCACCGGAAGAAAAAACTTCGGGGGAATTAGAAAAGAAAGAAGTCCTTGAAGCAGAAATTGCTTATCGGAAAGGACTGATTTCAGTCATTGATTTAATCGCGCCGAGTTCTTTTCAGGTAACGCCGAATTTTCTCCGTTTGAACAGTTTATATATCAGAACAGTCTTTACCGTGACTTATCCTCGTTATGTCTCTGTCGGTTGGTTTGCGCCAATTATTAATTTTGACGCGGCCCTTGATATTGCCATGTATTTTTATCCAGTTCCGGCGCAGATTGTCCTAAAGCAACTGGTCAATAAAGTCGGAAATCTTGAGGCGGAAGTTAGCGCTGACCGGGAGCGCGGTATGCCGCGCGATCCTTTAAAAGAAACAGCCCTTCAGGACATTGAGCGATTGCGAGACGATCTGACCACTGGTGTTGAACATTTTTTCCAATTTGCTCTTTATGTGACCATTTACGCTAAAAATGAAAAAGAATTAGATGTCGCGACTGAACAAATTGAAAATATGTTTGGTTCAAAATTGGTTTATACCCGACGCGGTTTTTATCAAACCGAACAAGGATTTAATTCTAGTCTGCCTCTTTTAAATGATGAGCTTTACATCACGGCCAATCTTAATTCCTCTCCTTGCGCTTCAAGTTTTCCGTTTATTTCCGCTGACCTGACTTCTGACAACGGCATTCTTTACGGCATTAATCGCCATAACAATAGTTTGATTCTTTTTGATCGTTTCTCCATGCCTAACGCAAATATGTGTACGTTCGCCACGTCGGGCGCTGGAAAAAGTATTAAGGCTGACGAACCAGTTTTGATAAAAGACAAAGACGGAGTCCGATTAGAAAAAATTGGGCAGTTAATTGAAAATTTAGGTAAAAAATATGGCTACGAGACGTTAGATGAAGAAATGGAGGGTGTAATTGATCCTGAAATTTCCGTTTATACTTTTAATCAATATCTTAAAGGTGAATGGGCTAAAGTAACAGTGGCGGCCAGAAAGAAAGCCCCAAAAATTTGTTATCAATTTATGACCAAAAGTGGCCGAGTAATCAATACCACTGGCGATCATAATATGTTAATTCTTAGAAAGGGAAGGGTTGTGACTGTTAAAAGCGACGAGGTAGCCGAAGGCGAGTTTGTGCCGCTTGCTAGAAAAATTCCTGAGCCAGAAAATCCAACTCAATATCTCGACTTATTTTTTCTTTTAAAAGACAATCCAAAAATTTATCTTGAAGGGGCTGGAGAATTTATTGAAAAAAATTATCAAACTCTTTCCGCCTACGGCGGATCCATCGAAGAAGGAAAAAGAGTAAAGATAAACCCGCAATTTGATAGATATCTTTATAAGTATCGTCAGGAAAGGCGCATCCCAATTAAATATTTTTGGCAAATTTTGAATTATTTAAAAATAGAACCAGATCAAGAGTTGGCAGAGAAGATAAAAATTTGTTCTTGCCGAAATAAAAAGAGAAAAGATAATATTTTACCTTCAAAATTCAAGATTACCCCTGAATTCCTGCGAATCTTAGGTTATATTATTAGCGAAGGAACAATCGGTGAGAATTTTGTCTTGATTACTAACAAGGATACAGAGATAAAAAATGATATAAAATATTGTTTGAAAAAGTTGAACATCTGTTATTACCTTCGAGACGGGGATTGTTTTGCTTTAACTAGTCGGGTGTTTGTTGAGCTAATAAAAGTAATTGGCGCAGACGGAAAATCGGGAGAGAAAAAAGTGCCGCCATTTATCTTTAATCTTTCGAATAAAGATGCAGCCGAATTTATTAAGGCTTATTTTGAAGGCGATGGTACGGTAGAAAAGCATTTAATCAGCGCTACTTCCAAGTCCGTTAATCTTGTCTCTGACTTTTCTTATCTTCTATTAAGATATGGTATAATCAGTCGTCTCGCTCCAAGAAATAAAAAAGCCACCAATGGCAGCGCTTCAGGAATTTATTGGTATTTGAATATTTCTGGCCAAGAAAATATATTAAAATTTGTTCAAAAAATTAATTTCGTTTCAGATTTTAAAAAGAAAAGATTAATTAATCTTTTAGACAAAAAAGAAAACACTAATGTTGATGTTATCCCAGGGATTCAAGAAATTTTTGAAGAAATTTATTACCTTTTTTCTCCTCAGCTTTATGGAATCAAAGAAATTTCTGATTTTAAGAATGGCCTTAGGAATCCTTCACGAGAAAGACTAAGAAAGACGATTAGGAAAATAGAAGAGAGAATTGAATATTTCAAAAATCTTAATAAAAAATTTGGCCTCCTTAAAACTTTACCGTCGCTTTCGTCAATCATTGAAAATGGAAGAAACGATCAAAAGTTGAACAGTATTTTATGGCAAGAATTAGGCGGGAGTTGGCGATTGATGAAAAATCAAAAAGTTAGTCCTCGTTTGAAGAACGTCCTGAAAGCAAGCGAAGTAATTAATAATCAACATGTTTGTTCGGGAGAATTGAAGCAAATAATTCATTTCGGATTTAAAGAATTGGGCTTGTCAATGAAGCATTTTAATTGTTCTTTGGCTACAGCCTTAGTTAATCGTCCTGACGGCAACAGTGGCTATCAAATGATTTATGAAGCCGCTTCACATATTTGGCGAAATTATCAGAAAATTACTTCTTGTCTTTCGCAAATTGAAAAAAGGTTGATCCAATTAAAATTTTTAGCCAACTCCGATCTTTTTTGGGATCCTATAACCAAGATAAAGAAAATTGAGAATCGTGATGAGTATGTTTATGACTTGACTGTTGATAACGAAGTTTTTTTGGCTGGCCAGGCTGGACTTTTTGTTCATAATTCTTACGCCATTAAGCTTGAGGTTTTGCGTTCTTTAATGGTCGGGACTGATGTGATTATTATTGATCCAGAGAGAGAGTATAAATATTTGTCTGATGCAGTTGGCGGAACATACATTAATATTTCTTTAGGCTCGGAAAGTAAAATCAACCCCTTTGACCTGCCTCGACCAAAAGGAGAAGGAGAGGTTAATGTGACTGACCTGATTCGTTCTACGGTTATTACTCTGAAAGGACTCTTAAAAATTATGATCGGCATTCCCGACCAACAAGGGGTGAGAAGATTTACGCCAACCGAGGACTCTCTGCTTGATCGGGCTTTGCTTGAATGTTATGCTAAAAAAGATATTGGTCCTGGCTGTGATTTGAATAAAGTTGAAGTACCGACCTTGTCAGATTTGCAGGAGTTGCTTGAGGGAATGGAGGGCGGAGCAGATTTAGGAGAAAGATTAAAAAAATATACAGAAGGAACCTTCTCAGGGCTTCTCAATCGTCCGACTAATGTGGAAATGAATAACCAATTGGTCACTTTTAGCGTGAGAGATTTGGAGGATGAACTGCGGCCAATGGCCATTTATACCATTGTTAACTATATTTGGAATGTAGTTCGTTCAGAATTAAAAAAGAGGATTTTGGTCATTGATGAGGCCTGGTGGTTGATGCAGCATGAAGATTCGGCTAAATTTATTTTCTCTTTAGTTAAGCGATGCAGAAAATATTATCTTGGCGTGACCACTATTACTCAGGATGTTAATGACTTTTTGCTTTCGCCTTATGGACGGGCCATTGTGACCAACTCAGCCCTGCAGCTTTTAATGAGGCAATCGCCAGCCGCGGTGGAGAATGTGGCTAAGACTTTTATGTTAACCGAGGGAGAAAAGTACCTTCTTCTTGAATGCGGGGTGGGTGACGGAATATTTTTTGCCGGTGATAAACATGCGGCTATTAAGATCGTAGCTTCTTATTCTGAAGATCAGTTGATTACTTCTGACCCAAGGCAAATTTTAGAGATTGAAAAGGCGAAGAAAGAGTTTGCGGAAAAATCGGCTGCTCTAGAAAAGCCGTCAGTCGAAGAACCACCAGCCATGGAGATAGAGTAAAATTCGTTAATTTTTAATTGTATTTATAAATAAGCCTATGCAAAGAAAAAAAATTATCATTCTCATTGTGATCATTGCCTTAGTTGCTCTGGGTATATTTTTCTTTTTCTTTAGAAAGAAAACAGTGAAAGGGCCTGAAACTGGGACGCCAAAAACAGAAGAAAAAGAAGGAGTGAAGCCCGAAGGACAGCTTCAAGAAGAAGGATTATCAGCGGTTGAGAAAAAACAAAAAGAAGAAGAGATGGCCTTAAATTTAAAAGCCAAAAATTTTATTGAAAGAGTGGGCAGTTTTTCCTCAGACAGCAAGGATTTGAATTTAAGAGAAATAAAAGCCATGATGGCTGACAGCTTGTTTAAGAAGTTGCAAAAAGATTTATTACAAGAATTAGAAATGAATAAAGACGGTTTTTATGGGAAGACAACTAAGGTGATTAGTAGTTTAAAGAGGACAGAATTTAATCCAGAAGTTAGGGCTCATTTTAAATCGGACGTTCAGATTCAAGAGACAAAAGCGGAGCCCCGTAGTGAACTTGGTTCTACTACTGGGGGAGAAACAACCAATAAAACTATCTCTTATAAAACCGCAGAAATTACTTTTTTAAAACAAAGCGGAGAATGGAAAGCAGTAGAAATGGCGGTCTATTAAAAATTTCAATTTTCAATTTTTAATTTTCAATTATGCCAGAAGTTGTCAAAAACAATCTTGAAAACCAGAGGAGAAGAGGTTTGGACAACCAGAAACGGCAAGAATGGTTAGCAAAAGAATCAAGGGGAACAAAATTGCCAGAAACATTGGCCAGGGCGAGAGAAACTGAAGGAGAAGAATTAGCTAAGACAGAAGAAGAAAAAGCAATTGCCCTGAAAGCAGAACAAACCAAAGAAGGAATGGCGAAAAAATTAGAAAAAGGACCTTCAGCTATGGCTGGGATTGTTGGCAAGGGGGAAGGAGTAGGGGGAGCAGCCGGAGCCTTGGCAGCCAAAGCTGGGCAAATGGGTACGGCTTTTCTTTTAAAATGGATGTGGTCAAATATCTGGTGGGTTTTGCCTTTAATTTATATTAATTTTCATTTCTTTCTTCGTTATTTAATCGGAGTTGAATATTTTTGTCGGTTTGGCGAAGAATGGGCTGGCGGAGGAATGGCTGGGGCAGCAGGAAAAGGAGGAGTGGGAGAAATTACTGGAACCGCTAATAA
>MNZE01000035.1 GCA_001873465.1 Parcubacteria group bacterium CG2_30_36_38
TGTCGCGAGCTTATCTAAAGGGCTTTGTCCCCGCTTAGCGGGGCTACAAAACCTTTACCGAGCACTTATTTCACTCATGATGTCTGTCTAAAATAAATAGTTTGTTCTAATTTGCCCCTTCATTTTAACAGAATATCAACAGTAAAATAAGTGCTGGGTACTCAAAATTATAGTTAATTTTTTCGCGTATAAATACTTAAAAAATTAAATAATTTTGGTATGTTCTACGAAAAATATCAAAAAGAGATAATCCCTAAATTCAAAGAGAAATATGGATTCACGAACAGTATGATGGTGCCCAAAATAGAAAAAGTGCTGGTGGGCGTTGGTATTAATCGCACTTTAAGCGAAAAAAATTCTGATTATATAAAATGGTTGAAGGAGAGTTTGAGGCAAATCACTGGTCAGGAACCAGTCACCACTTTAGCCAAGAAATCAATTTCTAATTTTAAAATCAGAGAGGGTCTGCCGGTTGGCTTAAAAGTTACTTTGCGCCGAAAGAGAATGTACGATTTTCTCGATAAATTGATTAATATTGTTTTGTCTAGAACTCGTGATTTTAGAGGTATCTCTCCGAAATCTATTGACAAGCAAGGGAATTTATCTCTTGGCTTTAGAGAACAAATAATTTTTCCAGAAATTAACGCAGCTGAAGCGCCTTGTGTCCATGGGTTAAGAGTTAGTATTGTAACTAACGCTCGAGACAAGAAGAGGGCGAAAGACTTCTTTGATTTGTGCGGTTTGCCTTTTAGTTCAAAAGAAAAATAATTTTTGATTTAAGGACTATGGCCAAAAAATCACTCGTAGTTAAAGTCTTGAAAAAACCAAAATATTCTAGCCGAATAGTTCGGCGTTGTTGGCGTTGCGGCAGACCTCGAGGGTATATGCGTGAATTTGGGCTTTGTCGAATTTGTTTTAGAGAGTTAGCACAAAAAGGGGAATTGCCAGGAGTAAAAAAGGCGAGTTGGTAATTCGTTAATCCGTTTATTTTTAATTATTTAATTTTATCCATGAATAAAGTTGCTGATGCTTTAACTCGTTTACGTAACGCCCTGAAAATTAAAAAATCAGAGGTCTTTTTACCATATTCTAAATTAGTTTTTTCCATTTTTAAAATTTTAGAGTCAAACAAATTAGTGGCAAAAGTAGAAATAGTGAAAATGGAAAAAGTAAAAGCTAAAAAAATAAAAAAGGAAGAAATAAACCCGACGGAAATAAAAGTTATTTTAAAATATGACAAAAAAAGATTTTTTCCGATTTGTCAGATAAAAATGATTTCGCGCGAAGGCCTGCGAGTTTATTTGAAAGCAAAAGAATTAAAGTCGTTTTTAGGTGGTCGTGGATTGCTTATTGTTTCTACTTCTTCCGGTTTAATGACTGACCAAGAGGCCAGAGAAAAGGGGGTTGGCGGAGAGATTGTCTGTAAAATAGATTAATTAAAAGTAAAAATATGGGAAAAATTAGTAAAAAACCAATTTCCATTCCGAAGGATGTTGAGATAGAAATTATTGACGAAAAGATTAAAGTCAAGGGCCTTCTTGGGGCATTAGATTATGTGTGTCCTAAATTTATTAAAATAAAAAAAGATGATGGTCATTTGAGAGTAGAGATAGAGGATCAAAATAATTTAGAAGAAAAAGCGATGCAAGGAACAGCAACAAGATTGATTGAAAACATGTTAGAAGGAGTGACCCGTGGCTTTGAAAAAAGACTCCAACTTGTCGGCATTGGTTTTAATGCCTTCGTGCCTCAAGAAGGAAGTTTAATTTTAAATATCGGTTTTTCTCACCCAGTAAAGTTTAAAATCCCTTCAGGTATAAAAGCGGGGGTAGAAAAAGGCGCAACTATTACCATAAAAGGTATTGATAAACAATTAGTTGGAGAGACAGCGGCGAGAATCAGACAATTAAGAAAGCCTGATGTTTATAAAGGAAAGGGAATTAAATATGAAGATGAAGAAATAAGAAAAAAGGCGATGAAAAAAGTTGTGGCGCCAACAGCATAATAATTATAAATTTAAATGGTAAAAAGAGAAAATAGAGCTTATAGAGTCAGAAAAAAGATTATGGCAAGGAGTCTTCATCCTAGGCTCTCAGTTTTTCGTTCTGCCTCCCATATCTATGCCCAAATAATAGATGACAGTAAGGGGGAGACTCTGGTTTCCGCTTCTGATTTTGACCTGAAGAAAGTCGATTTCGGGGAAGGTAAGACAAGAAAAATTTCAATGGCTTATCAAGTAGGTAAGTTGATCGCCGAACGGGCTTTGAAAAAAAAGATCAAAAAAATAGCTTTTGATAGAGGAGGTTATAAATATCACGGTCGAATTGAGTCGTTAGCTCTCGGTGCGAGAGAAGGAGGATTAGTGTTTTAAAATTTTATTATGGCTAAAGGAAGAAAACAAAAAAATTTTTCAGGAACTGCCAATAGTCAAGAAGAACAAAGATTCAAACAAAAATTAATTGACCTTCGTCGGGTGTCAAGAACAGTGGCTGGCGGTAAAAGATTAAGATTCAGGGCGACGATGGTAATTGGTGACGCTAATGGGCAGATAGGTTTTGGGGTGGCGAAAGGCATTGATGTGGCTGGGGCTATTGCTAAAGCAGTAGTTCAGGCGCAAAAAAATATTATTAAAATTCCGATTGTGAACGAAACCATTCCTTCTGAAATAAGGGCAAAATATAAAGCAGTTGAAGTTTTGATTAAACCGGCCCGAATCGGTCATGGTTTAGTAGCCGGCGGACCAGTCAGAGTGGCCCTTAATTTAGGTGGCGTTAAGAATGCTACAGGAAAAATAATCCGAGGAAAAAATAAAGTTAATGTTATAAAAGCAGTTTTTAAAGCTTTAGAAAAATTGGTATGACTTTAAGTTTATCAAATCTTCTTTCTGTAAAAACAAAAAATCCAAAGAAGCGCCTTGGTCGGGGGAATGCTTCAGGGGAAGGAGGCTATTGTGGCCGAGGTCTTAAAGGACAGAGATCTCGCAGTGGAGGGAGAAAAGGATTAAAAATTAAAGGCCTGAGGATTTTGAGTCGCAGTTTGCCTAAGTTAGGAGGATTCAAGAAACATAAAAAAATAAAAAATAAAAAATAAGATTAATTTTTTATGAATTTTGTTGGAAAATTCAAACAAATTTGGCGCATTAGACCTTTAAGAAACAGTATTTTATTTATTTTTTTTATTTTGGCGATTTTCAGGATAGGTTCTCATATTCCAATGCCAGGCGTTGATCTCGTTGCCCTCAAGGATTTATTTGCTCGAAATCAAATGTTAGGAATGTTAAACCTGCTGACTGGCGGAGCAATGTCAACTTTTTCCGTTGTCGCCTTAGGTTTAGGTCCCTATATTACTGCTTCTATCATTATACAGCTTTTAACCATGGTTATTCCCGCTCTTGAGGAACTTTCTCATGAAGGCCAGGCTGGTTATCAAAAAATGGAAAATTATACCCGTTTTTTAACTGTTCCTTTGGCATTCCTTCAGGCATATAGTATAATAAAACTTTTTTCTCAAGGAAGCTCGCCAATCATTTCTCTTACTCATTCTTTTGATATATTCTCTACGATATTGGTGATGACTGCTGGTACCATGTTTTTAGTTTGGTTAGGTGACTTGATTACTGAAAGAAAAATTGGCAATGGAGTTTCCCTGCTTATTTTCGCTGGAATTGTGGATGCCCTGCCGCTTACTCTTCAAAAAGCCGTTGTTTCGTTTACGGCCGCTCAGGTTGTTGACTGGCTAGTTTTATCAATTTTGGCCGTGGTGACCATTGCCACGGTTGCTTTAATTGCACGCGCTCAGAGAAATATTCCTGTGACCTATGCAAGGCAAATCCGAGGAAACAAGATGTATGGCGGAATGGACACTTATCTTCCTTTAAAAGTAAATCAGGCTGGCATGATCCCAATCATTTTTGCTATTTCTATTGTGATGTTTCCTAGTTTAATCGGTCAGTTTATGAGCCGATCTGGAACTGTCTGGCTGGCTAAAATGGGCAAAAATTTAATGAGCGTCTTTCAAAACCAGACTATCTACGGACTTATTTATTTTTTTCTTGTGGTTGCTTTTACTTATTTTTATACGGCTATTATTTTCCATCCGGAACAAATCGCAGAAAATTTGCAAAAGCAAGGAGCTTTTATTCCTGGCCTGAGACCAGGGCAACCAACCTCAAAATTCCTCCACGGAATAAGTAAAAGAATAATGTTTACTGGTGCTTTGTTTTTGGGCTTAATCGCTATTTTGCCAATTATTGTTCAAGGCGTTTTCAAAACAACACCTTTTGTCGTTGGCGGCGCGGCCGTCCTGATCGTAGTCTCCGTCGTCCTAGAAACTCTTGACCAAATTGACGCCCAAATTACCATGTATGAGTACGAGGGAATATAATAGAAATTTTCCGCCTACGGCGGATCCACCGAAGGTGGAAAAATTTATAATTTATAATTTATAAAATGAATCTTATCATCCTCGGTCCGCAAGGCGCAGGCAAGGGAACGCAAGCTAAATTATTAGCTGAAAAGTTTAATTTAGAATATTTTGAAACAGGAAAACTCTTGCGTGAAACAGCCAAAGAAAACACTGATTTAGGCAAACATGTCGCGTCGCGAATTAATCGCGGCTTTATTGTTGACGCTCTAACCATTACTAAAATTTTAAGAAGAGGGTTAGAAGATATCCCCAAAGAGAAAGGCGTAGTTTTTGATGGCATACCCAGAGATGAATCACAAATTAAGGCCTTTGAGAAGGCGTTGAAAGCGTATAAAAGAAAAATTACTTATGCTTTTTTTATTTGGATTTCAAGAAAAGAGACATTAAAAAGGCTGACAAAAAGGCGTATTTGCAAAAAATGCAATTCTTTTTTTATCTTAGGTAAAACACTCAAACCAGGTGTAAAAAAATGTCCAAAATGCGGAGGAGAAATTTATCAAAGAGAAGACGATAAATCAAAAGTAATAGAAAAAAGATTGGAACAATATTACCAAAAAACGTTGCCAGTTATCAGGTATTATTACCTGAAGCGGAAAATGATTGAAATCAATGGCGAACAATCAATTAATAAAGTTTTTAAAGATATTTTGGCATACATAGAATAAGTTTTAAAATCTTTGATTTATTATTTATCTCTACCTTAAACTTGGGCGGGTCTGGCGGACCCGCATTATTTTATTGACTCAAATCTAATATTTGATAAAATTAGATGAAGATATGGATAATTTGTCTCTTAAAAAAATTCCTCTTTATCGTTTTTACGAGATGTTGCCAGGCATAGTTATTTGGTCAATCTTTGCCTTAGCTTTATTTTTTACTTTCTTCAAACCGCTTTTTGCCGTCTATTTTATTATCATTTTTGCTTTTTATTGGTTTATCAAATCGGTTTATATGGTCGCTCTTTTATCTTATTCTTGGCGGCGATATAAGAAAGCAATTGAAATAAATTGGTTCCAAAAGGTGAAGGAGATTAAAGGCTGGGAAGATCATTTTCATCTGTTTTTTTTACCAACCTATAAGGAGGGGATAGAAATTGTCAGACCAACTTTTGAAGCTTTAGTGAAGAGCAACTATCCGAAAGATAAGTTTATTATCGCTTTATGCGGTGAAGAGCGAGATAAAGAGAATTTTTTAAATATCGCCCAACAGATTGAAAAGGAGTTTGCTCATTATTTTTTTAAATTTTTTGTTTTTGTCCATCCAAAAAATTTAAAGGGTGAAATTCCCGGCAAGGGCTCTAGTACTCATTTTGCAGGCAAAGAAGTAAAAAAGATTATTGACAAACTTGGTTTGCCGTATGAAAAAATCATTGTTTCAGATTTTGATATTGACACCTGTGTCCATAGAGAGTACTTAGCCCATTTGACTTATAAATATTTAACCGTTGAAAACCCGACCCGTTGTTCTTATCAGCCAGTGGCGGTTTTCAATAATAATGTCTGGCAGTCGCCGGCTTTCACTCGGGTGGTCGCTAGATGCACGACCTTTTGGTTATTAACCGAACTTTCTAAATCGCACCTTTATTTCACTTTTTCCAGCCATTCAATGAGTTTTAAGGCTTTGGTTGACGTCGGTTTTTGGGAGAAGGATGTGGTGACCGAAGATTCAAGAATTTTTATCCAGTGTTTTCTTCGTTACAACGGTGATTATCGGGTTGTACCTTTATACACCCCTGTATCAATGGATACAGTTTATGCGGGGTCTTTTCTCAAAACCATAGTCAATCAATATAAGCAAATTTTAAGATGGGGTTACGGAGTAGAAAATGTTCCTTATATGCTTTGGTATTTTCCAAAGAATAAAAAAATTCCTTTTTTAGAAAAATTAAAGCCGCTTTTTACCCAATTTGAAGGTTCTTGCAGCTGGGCGACTGTGCCAATTCTCTTAATACTTTTAGGTAATGTGCCAGTTTTTATTGCTCATTCAAAAGGCGTAAAAGCCGCGGTTGTTTACAATGCCCCATTTATTTTGAGTTGGTTGATGACCTTAGCCATGGTCGGCCTTTTCACCATGGCTGTCGTTTCCACTTTACTCCTGCCGTCCAAGCCAGAGAAGCGCCATTATCTTGGCTATTTAGGCATGACACTACAATGGATTCTTTTTCCAATCACAATGATTGCCTTTGGTTCGGTTCCGGCGGCAGAAGGAATCACTCGTTTAATGATTGGCAAATATTTGGGATTTAGAACCACAGAAAAGAGCAGGTAGTCAACAATATTCATATTATTTATTTTAATCTATTATTATGGCTATAAAATTAAAAAGAAGAGAGAATGAACCAATTAGTCTTTTCTTAAAACGTTTCAGCGAAAAGGTGAAGCGAAGCAATTTAGTCACGAGATATAAAGAAAGTTTATTCAGAAGGAGAGCTAAGGGCAAAAGAGTTATTAAAAAAGAAGCTTTAGAAAGGAAGAAATTTGGAAAAAGGCTTGAATATTTAAGAAAGATAGGTAAAATAAGAGAGAAGCAACCTTATGATCAAAAAAATAGAAGATGACTTAAGAAAAGCCTTAAAAATGAGACAAACTGAAGAGGTGAAAACCTTGCGGCTTTTTCTTGCTGCTTGTAAAAACAAAGAGATCGAATTAAGGCCCAAGAAACAGGAACTTAACGACGAAGTGATTGTTGAAGTGCTTAAGGGAGAAATTAAAAAAAGAAAAGAGTCGATTGAAATGTTTGAAAAAGGAAAAAGAGAAGATTTAGTTTCAATTGAAAAAAAGGAAATGGAAATATTAGAAAAATATTTACCGCCTCAAATGACTGATGAGAAATTGCGCGAATTCGTTAAGAAAATAAAGGAAGAGGTCGGGGCTGGTAAAAGGTCTGATTTTGGAAAATTAATGGGCGCGGTCATGAAGGAGGTGAAAGGAAAAGCGGACGGGGCAAGAGTAAAAAAAATGGTGGATGAAGAATTGAATCAATAAACAATTTTAAAATTTACATTTAAAAAAATGTTTAAAAGGGCGAAAATAATATTGCCTCTTGCGATACTCATTGGATTGTTTTTTATTCCCTGCCATCTGCGAGCGCAAACAGAGATGGGCGTTGGCTTAGAGGAGATGGGCGCGGTAGCCGGCTTAGCTGCCACTCCCTTACCAGTTATTTTAGGCAGGATTGTTAAAGTAATAATTAGTGTTTCGGGCTTAGCCCTTGCTTTAATTATTATTTACGCCGGCGTTCTCTGGATGAGATCAGGCGGGGAAGCTGAAAAAATTAATAGAGCAAAAAAAATGATGATTGCCGCTTTAATTGGTTTGGCGATTATTATTTTTTCTTACGCCATCACCAGTTTCATCTTAGGCGCCTTAGAACAGGCTCTTGGATTGAGCGGAGGGGGAGGTGAAGGGCCTGGCGGTCCGGGCGGAGGCGGTCAAGGCGGTTTGCCGTCAACTGCTTTTAAAGTCAAAGAAATAGTGACGAGCCATGATGTCGGCGAAGGAATAAGGACACAGGATTATCATAAAGGCGTTTATTTATGTTCTAACGTCGAACCGATTTTTAATAACTGGGTTGACGCTAATCAAATTAGTAATTTAGCGGTCAACGATTTAAAAATTGAAAAAGAAGGAGGAGGAATGGTGGCTGGAAATTGGTTGGTCAGAAATAATGTGATTATTTTTAAACAAGGTAATTTATTTGAAGCTGATTCCAATTATTCAACTTATCTACCCAAGGCTATTTTAGATCAATCAGGTCAAGACCTTAAAGCTTGTAAAGCGGCTGGCGGATGTTTGGAAACTGATACTTATTTTTTATGGAAATTTACTACCGGTGCCACGGTGGACACGGTCCCGCCCACGGTGATCGCTAAATCTCCGGAAGGCGAGAATGTCCCGATTTATACAGAAATTGAAACCAATTTTTCCGAGCCGATTGACGCTTCAACCGTGGTTGGCGAAGATAATCGATTAATTGAAGCAAATATCAGCGTTAGCAAACTCAGCGGGAAAAATGGCGAGATAGTAAGCACTCTAAGTAAAGAATTTTGGAGGGTTGAGATAAATAATGACGGCTTCAAGCTAACTCCTGAGGGAAATAATTTATTAGAGCCATTCACCTGGTATCGGGTCAGCGTTAAAAATATTGAAGATCTTTGCCAGAATAAAATGGCGGCAGAATTAAATTGGGAATTTAAGACAAATGATCTAGGCAAACCCTGTCAACAAGAGAGCGATTGTGAAAGCAAGTGTTGTTTGACTGGAAGCTGTCATCGGGAGGCTGATTGTCTTTGTAACGGGCTATATGATGGGAATAAAAATAGTTGTGAGAACGATTCCCTTTGCTGTTGGGGGACAACCGTTTGTTATGGCCAAGGAGCAAGCGAATGTCAAAGTTTTT
The DNA here is from genome assembly GCA_001873465.1 of Parcubacteria group bacterium CG2_30_36_38. Classification (GTDB taxonomy): domain Bacteria; phylum Patescibacteriota; class Patescibacteriia; order UBA2591; family CG2-30-36-38; genus CG2-30-36-38. The sequence goes on from MNZE01000035.1 coordinate 8,824, forward strand.
GTCAAAATTTTGGCCAAGATAAATGTGGTGTAGGAAATACTTGCTGTTGGAGCGCTGATAGCAAGTGTCATAGTAGCAATCACGATCAAAATGATGACTGCCCAACTTTACCTCAATGTGCTTCAGGTGAGACACCCTGCGGCACTTCTTGCTGTTCAGGTTCTTGTTTAGATCCCGGCAAAAATCAATGTTCAGATAATCCTAATTGCGTTTCTCCTAAGAGTTGGTGCGCGACAGATCAAACTTGCTGTGAGAAAACTTGCGAAAATGGTAAATGTCCAACACCTCAAGAGGCCTGTTCGTCTTACATTGCAAAGGAAGAATGCAATAGTCATTCTAGTCAATGCTGTTGGGGCTTGAAAGAAGGGACTAATAAAGATAAATGTCTTGAAAAAGGAAAAGATGGAAATCCTGATTGTACTCTATGCGATCAAAAAAAAGGAGAAATGCAATGTGGAATCAGTTGTTGCTCGCAAAAAGATGGCTGTGCAGAGTTCAAATGTAAAGATGGACGCACAATAACGTCCTGTAAGGGTGCAAAATGCGATCCTTGTGCTGAACCATCACAAAATCAATGCGGAGATATTTGTTGTACTTCTTCTTGCGAGGGAATTAAGTGCGCTTCTTGTGCTGGATATGTTAATCAAAAAGATTGTCAAAATAATGAGTGTTGCTGGACACTCGACAGTAAATGTCGTGACGCATGGTCTTACGAAAAAGATCCTTATACCGAGTTAAAGTACTGTCCTAATGTCGCTTCCACTTCGCCGTAGTTTGGTCTGGCTGTTCCTAGATGGACTTTACAAAAAAATAAGAAGGAGTAAAATAATAAAGATATTGAATAACTACGA
>MNZE01000005.1:0-790 GCA_001873465.1 Parcubacteria group bacterium CG2_30_36_38
CCGGTAGCAGCTTCTTCTTCGGCTAGAGTTTTTTGGCAGGAGGAAAATTCGTTCTCAAACCCGCAGCAAAGCAAAGTTTTTCCTGCTTCAGCCGTTCTTCCTCCAAAATCAAATTCACTTACTTTCTGTCCGTTTAAAATCAAAGTCGGGGAACCTGTAATTTTATATTTGTCCTGCAAATCAAAATCTTTTTGGGCGTAAACCAGGCCTCTTAATTCGTCATTTTTACAACCTTCTAATTTCTCCTGGTCAACTCCTGCTTCATTCAAACATCCTTCGTTATCTCCTTTCTTAAGAAAACAAGAAAGATAAGAAAAATATTTATTACCTTCCTCCTCCCTCAGACATATTTGGGTCAAATTCTCTTGAGCCTCTTCCTCTCCATGCATTGAAGTTATTTTCCCGTCCTGAATCTGACCCATATATTCAACCCTTATATTTTCGGCCAACTCCGGAATATTTTTGACAATCTCAGCCAAAATCCTTTGCATTTGGGTGCCAAAAGGACAATAACTTACTACAAAAGCCTCAAGAGTTGGCTTTTGCTCTTTTTTAATATCTTCACAGGTTGTCTTTTGTTGCTGGGTTGGTTCTTCCGAAGAAACAATTTCTTCTACTAATTCAATTGCCTCAGGAAACAAAAGCTTGCCGTCTTTTGTTAGATAAGAAGTAAACTCTGAATCCTCTATCTTAAGCTTCATTTCGTAAACTCCGTTTTTTTCTTCAACCGCCGAGCCCTCAACTAAAGAGGCTTTTAAATCGCTGCCCTTCAGAACATTTTCGTCTATAT
>MNZE01000005.1:798-16376 GCA_001873465.1 Parcubacteria group bacterium CG2_30_36_38
ACTTTTTCTTCTGCTTCTTTTGGACTGAGAATATTTTTATTTAAAAAATAAAGTTTATTCTCAAGAAAGCTTTGCTGGGAAATAATTAGTCCAAGCAAAACTCCACAAATTAGAACCACTGCAAAACTAATAATTTTCACTAAATTTTTGTTCATATATTTTATTTTATTTATACTGTTAAATTTTAACAAATTACTTTAAAAATTGCAAGTTAGGATTCTTCTCATAAAATCTGTGCTTTTGATTTTGCCGATTTTGCCTTTTTGACATTCTTTTTCGGAAAATTTTTTTACCCGCCCAAATTTCGAAGAAAATTGTGGCGGGTGAACCCCGTCTTTTTCAAGGGCGAAGAAAGTAAACTTTCTTCTTCCCCCTTCGCTATCGCTCGGGAGGGCGAAGAAACTTCGTCTCTTCTTCCCCCTCGCTCCGCTCGGGAGGGCGAAGAAACTTCGTCTCTTCTTCCCCCTCGCTCCGCTCGGGAGACCAAAAACCAAGACCGGCAAAGGGTCAGCCGTGTGCTCTTTTACTCCACAAGGAGTGGAGTGATCGCCGGTTATCGTTATCAGAACATCTTTTAAATCCAAAAAAATTGGTAAATTCCTGTCAATCTTTTCAATAAACTTTTTCTTGCCTAAAAAATCTCCGTCATGACTGAAATTATCAGTAGCTTTAATATGTAAATAACAAAAATCATACCCCGCACCAGAAACTTCGTTTCGGTACGGGGCAGGTCTCTTTAAACTATTTTTTGCCGCTTTAAATTTTGCTTCCAAATCTGTATTAGCTTTTCCGGTTGCTCCTTTAACTTTTATTAAATCCATTCCCAAAACTTTGGCGATTCCTTTATATAAAACGCCACCGGCAATACAACAAGCTTTCATCCTCCATTTTTTCTCAAAACTTTGAAGCTTCTTCAGCTTACCGGCTTCTCTGACCAAAATATAGTTTGCCGCTAATTGTCCTTTTTTTATTCTTTTTTTATTTAGGGGATGGTTTTTTAAAATTTGATGGCTATTTAACAAAAATTTATTCAAAACTCTTGCCGTAAAACGGGCTTCTGGACTTTTTTCCAATGGTCTGATTTTCGGAGCCCTGATATTAGCTTTATGAAAATCACCATCAGAAATTTTATCTGACAAGTTTCTGCCTCTTAAAATTATTCCCAGCCGATGAGAAACTGCCGGAGCTAATAAAAACTTAACTCCTTCAATAGTTATTTTTTGAAGAGCTTTAATTAATGGTTTAGTGTCGGAAATCCGACCGGCCCGGCGGTCAACAATCTTAAAATTTGAATCAACAGTGCTAAAATTTCCCCTTAAGGCAATGTCTTCTTTTCCCAGCTCCATTCCGATTCCCAAGACCTCAAAAACTCCCCTGGCCATACCCCATTTTTTCAAATCATAACCGAACAATGATAAATGAGCATCCTTTGAGGTAGGAAATTTTCCCTGATAAACCGGTTCAATCAAGCCGCAAATTCCCTGACTGGCCAAAAAATCAAAATTCGGCGTTTTCGCCGCTTCTAATGGAGTTTTATCTCCAAGTTCTTTAATCGGCCGGTCGCCGAGACCATCAAGAATAATAAACAAAATCTTCATATACCAAGCGTTGAAGAAGAAAGCGAGGCAGTGCGAGGCAAATAAAATTTTTAATATGGGCAGGGGGGGTGGGGGTTTTATTAAAAATTTTCATTTGCCGAGCTCAACTGCCGAGCAATTGCTCTTCAATTCTCAAAAGTCGGTTGTATTTTGCCACTCGCTCTCCCCGGGCCGAAGCCCCTGACTTTATAAAATCAGCTGAAATGCCAACGGCTAAGTCGGCAATAAAATCGTCGCAGGTATCTCCAGACCGATGAGAAACAATAATTTTCCATTCAAATTCCTTTGCCAGTTTGGCCGCCTCGATTGTCTCAGTAACCGTGCCAATTTGATTTGGCTTAATGATTACAGCGCTACACGCTTTCTTTTTATAAGCTTGTTTAATTCTCTGGGGATTTGTCACTGTTAAATCGTCCCCAACCACAAATAGTTTGTAGTTCGTAGTTTGTAGTTTGTAGCGAAAAGATTTCCAAGACTGCCAATCGTCTTGTTCAAATGGATCTTCAAAAAACAAAATTGGATATTTTTTTAGTAAACCCTGATAAAATTTTAGAAGTTCTTCAGCGGTTACTTTTTCCCCTTCAAAATTATACTTTCCTTGTGAAAAAAATTCTGAAGCAGCGCAATCTAAACCAATTTTCACCTTTTCAGAATAGCCGGCTGATTTTATCGCCTTCATTATCAACTCCAAAGCATCTTTTGTTTTATTCAAAGGCGGAGCAAATCCGCCTTCGTCTCCCAAATTGGCTGCTGATTTTCCAAATTTTTTTTCCAAAATTTTTTTAAGAGTTTGATAAATCTCAGCCCCGATTTTTAAATTCTCTCTAAAGCTTCCCATCTGGGGTATAATCATAAACTCCTGAATATCCAAATCATTACCACCATGAACTCCACCATTCAAAATATTAAAACAAGCCATCGGCAAATTTGCAGAGGCCCGTCCTCTGCAAATTTGGGAAATATAGGAATATAAGGGAATTTTTTTTGCAACAGCTCCGGCTCTCAGGCAAGCTATTGAAACTGCCAGAATGGCATTAGCTCCAAGTTTTGATTTATTTTCAGTACCGTCTAATTTAATCAAAAAATGGTCAATCTCTTTTTGATCCCCTATTTCTTTGCCCTTCAATTTTGGAACTATTATTCTTTCAATGTTTTCAACTGCTCGCTCTGGAGCTATTTCAACTGCCTCATACTTTCCTTTAGAAGTACCAGAAGGCACTGAAGCTTTAAATACCCCTTCTCCTGTTTCTACTTCTGCTTCCACTGTCCAATTTCCATTAGAGTTTAAAATCTTTCTCGCACCGAGTGAAATAATTTTCATCATAAATTAAAGCGGAGGTCAAGCGGAGGTCGGGCCTCCGCTACTTCTTATTAAGTATTCGTAGGCGGCCAGGGCGGCCCGGCACCCTTCAGCGGCAGCAATAATTATTTGTTTCCATTTACCATCATTAACATCACCAGCCGCAAAAATGCCCGGACAGGAAGCAGTACAGGTTTCAAAATCAACTTTTATCTCATCATTTTCATTAAATTCGCAAAGTCCCTTTAAAAAACCGGTTGCCGGCACCGAACCGATTTGAACAAAAATTCCGTCAATCGGCACTTGAAAGGTTTCTCCGGTTTTTAAATCCTGATAAATAAGGGCTTGAACCTTTCCTATCCCTTCAATTTTTTTCATCTCTTTATTAAGATGAATCTGAATTTTCCTTTCTCTCTTCACCTGTTCTTGTAAAATTTCATCGGCTATTATTTTATCCGACCGCTCAAAAATAAAAATTCTTTTGGCATATTTTGTTAGGTCCAAAGCTGCCTCAAAACCTGAATTTCCTCCCCCAATTACGGCTGCACTTTTATCTTTAAAAAACGGGGAATCGCATATCGAACAGTATGATACACCTCTGCCGATGAATTCTTTTTCACCCGGAATCTCCAGGGGCCGGGGATCCCGGCCAGTGGCAACAATTACAGTTTTTCCTAAAAACTTGTTCTTTTTTTCTGTTTTAACCAAAAAATTTTCACCGGCTTTCTCAACTTTTGTCACTTCCTCATCCTCATTGATTTTAATGTCAAATTTCTTTAAATGTTCTTCAAATTTTTTCATCAATTTCATTCCGGAAATCTCTGGAAAACCTGAATAATTATCAATCTGCCTGGTCTTGGCGACCTGACCCAAAAAATTCTTGGTTATTAGTAAAGTTTTTAGTCTTTTTCTGGCAGCATAAATACCGGCAGTGATTCCTGCCGGCCCCCCGCCTACAATTATTAAATCGTATACATTTTGCATAATTATTTCAAAACTTCCGGAATTGCTTCAATCAAATCGGTAGCTGTTAAACCTGGACCAAATTTTTTGGCTGCGATTCCTCCTGCTTTACCATTGATAAAAGCGGCTGCCTGAGCGGCTAAAAACGGCTCTATCCCTTGAGCCAGTAAACTTCCACAAATCCCAGCTAAAGTGTCACCTGTTCCTCCAACTGTGAGATAGGGACTTCCGGTCTCATTTATCGCTACTTCTTTGCCATCGGAAATTATATCTTTCTCTCCTTTAAGTAAAATAACGCAGCCCAATCTGGCCGCCTCTTCTTTAACCACTTTTATCTTTTCCTCAAAACTCAGGTTTTTAACTTCTTTCCCTGTTAAAACAAAAAACTCAAAAGCGTGAGGGGTAAGTAAAAAATTTTTTCCTTTCAAAATTTCGGGATTTTTGGCGACAGCATGAATCCCATCAGCATCGATTACTACACGGGGACTGTCCCCCTTCGGGGACAGTCCCCGAAAATACTCCAGAACTGCCTCCTTTGTCTCTTCTGATCTACCCAATCCCCCGCCGATTACGATTGCCGCTCTATCAGGAGCAACCTGCTTTGCCGCCTCAGTCATTAAGATTAGATTTGGCAGATTTTTTTTATTTAACCATTTTCCTTCTAAAGGATAAGCCGCTAAATTGGGAGAAAAGGAAGCAATAATATTAGCCGCTCGTGTAGGCGCTAAAATCTGAACCATGTCAACACCAGTTCTAAAAGCCGCCATTCCAGCCAAAGCCGGCGAGCCGGTATAAAACTCCCCTCCTCCAATAATTAATAAAAGCCCGAAGTCATATTTATGAGCTCCTGCCAGCCGAGGAAAATAAACCCTTTTAAGAATATTTTTAGTAACCTTTAACATAAATTTTATAATCCGAGGGTACTTGCCGAAGGGAACATTACGGAGCCAAGCCCCAGAATAAGATTCGTATTTCTTATAAGATAGGTGCGGCTTGGCGAGTAGTAGGCGCAGCCGAAGATGAACTCTCTTTTACTGATGGGCTGACGCCGTGTTCACTGAGGCAAGGTACTCGATGAACTTCGTTCATCTCCACGCTTCGCTACGCTCGGGTACCCGAGGATTAGTTTGCCGAGCGCTAACTGCCGAGTGTCTATTTTATCTTTTTGAGAAAATCTCGTAATAGCGGTCCAAATTCCGGATGGTTAAGGCAAAGGTATAAATTTGATTTCAGCCAATCTACCTTATTTCCGCATTCCAGCCACTCCCCTTCAATCTCATAGCCATAGATCATTTTACCATCTTTCAACATTGCTCTCAACGCCTCAGCTAAAACTATTTCCCCTTTGTTATTAGCCCGAGTTTTCTTTAAATAATCAAAAACCAAGGGCGTGATAATGTATCTTCCCACAATTGCCAGGTCTGACGGCGCTTCTGTCTCGGCTTTGGGTTTTTCAATGATATCTTTAACTTTGTAAAGACGATGGGCAATTTTCTCAACCTTAACCACTCCGTATGAAGAAAGTTTATCTTGAGGAACTTTTTTTAGACAAAGAATCGGTTTTTGGCAGGTCTTGAAAATATTGCTTAATTGTTCCAAGGCTGGGACTCTGGCGACAATGATATCGTCACCGAAAAGAACTCCACAAGCATCTTTATTAATCAATTTTTGGGCTCTCAAAATTGCGTCACCATCTCCCCGGGGGGCTTGCTGAATAACAGCCGAGAAAGAAATTCCTTCAAGTTCTTTATCAAACCTCTTTAATGATTTTAATATTTCTTTTTGGTTGCGTTTTAATAAAATATTCTCTAACCTCAAATTCTTTTTGAAATAATCCAAAATATTTTTCTTATCCTCGGCTAAAACAAAAATAATCCGTTCCACTCCGGATTCTTTTGCCTCCTGGACAATATAATCTACCATTGGTCTATCTACTAAAGGTAGAAGCGGTTTTGACAAGACCTTAGTCAAAGGCAGAAACCTTGTGCCCAGACCGGCCACAGGAATAATTGCTTTTTTGATATCCATAGGAGCTCGACACGAATAGTCACTAATACACCAATGTCACGAATTATTAGTGTTATTGGTGTAAAATTCGTGTATTGGTGTCGGGTTTTTATTTCGTTTTTCTCCTTAAAAAGGCAGGAATTTCCCATTCCGGTTCTTTTGTCCATTCTTCTTCTTCCTCTTCTTTTTTTGCTTTCCTTATTTCTAGACCGCTCCTTCGAATTTTTCTCTTCTTTTCTTTTTCCAATACTACTTTGATTTGTTTTCTTTTTCCTTTTTTAGATTTCTTCCCTGCCAAGATTTTAGTTCGGATGGGGGAAAGTTCCTTCTTCTCTTCCTTGACTTCTTTTTTCTCTGGCAATCTTTCTTTTTTCGGCTTTCTTTCTGCTCTTTTCTTTCCCGGTTTCTCATCGCCTACGCGAGCCTTAGCGAAGCGAGAAGATGAACGGAGTTCATCGCCTACGCGAGCCTTAGCGAAGCGAGAAGATGAACGGAGTTCATCGCCTACCTCAATCAGAGTTAACTTGATTTTGCCATTATATTTTGAATCTTGGGAAATTCCAAAAATTATTTTCGCTGTTCGATTAAAACTACAAATTCCCCAACTTATTCTCTCTACTTCTTTCAAACTCAAATCTTTTCCTCCCCCGATGTTAAATAAAATTTTTCTGGACTTTCCTAAATTTCCAATAGTCGATGAACTTCGTTCATCTTCACCCTGCGCTAGCGCTCGGGTACTCAAAGGATTTTGAAAAACTTTCTTCACAACTTCTTCAGCCCGGTTGGGACCCTGGCCAAAGGCGCTGCCGAAATAAATTAATCTTCCCCTTCCTTTTAAAATTGTTCTTAAATCAGCAAAGTCAATATTAATCAAGCCCGGTTTGGAAATCATTTCTATCAAATCTTCGAGCATCAAAATCAAAGACCTGTTCAAACTTGAAAGAGCTTTTCTTAAGGGAGTTTTTTTGTCAATAATCTGAAAGATTCTCTCATTAGCGACAACAAATTGACCGGATAAGTTTTCTTTTATTTTCTCAACCGCTTCTTCAGCAATTCTCGATTTTTTCTCCCCTTCAAAACGGAAAGGCAGGGTAAAAATTCCTAAACTGATATTTTTAAAATCCCTTGTTAGTTCAGCAAAAACAGGGGCTGCTCCTGAAGCAAAACCCCCTCCTAAGGAAGCCACTAAAATAACAAGGTCTTGGTCTTTAAACATTCGAGCGATTTTTTCTTTTTCTTTTTGGGCTATTCTCTCTCCCAAATCAACATTCATCCCTGTCCCTAGTCCGCCGGTTAAATCCTCTCCCAATTGAAAAACCTTTACATTTTTTCCTCCTTTTTTAACGACTCTATGATCGCTGTCAACTATTAGAAAACTGGTTTTCTTTACGCTTCTGGCAATTTCCGAAACAATAGAACTGCCTCCGCCTCCAATGCCTATTACCCTTATTCTGATTCTCCGCGGCCTGAACAACAAATCTATAGTTTTTGATATCGGTCTTTTTAGCTCTTTTGGCTTTTTTTTGGATTTGGAAACCATTTTATTAATATCTGCTAATTATAGCAAAATAAAACAATAAATAAAAGTTAGTCGATGAACTTCGTTCGTCGACTACCAAATTTAAGTCCACAATCTTATTATATCAGATTTTAACCCACCTCGCTACTCACTATTGTTTCTAAATAACCCCGCACCAGAACGAGTTCGGTGCGGGGCAAGAAACTGCCCGGCGATGGGCTTAAGGAAACCACAACTTAAAATGAAAAGTAACTAATATTGCCAAAAAATTTCCGGCGGAAAAAAGGGGGAGGCATTGGGGTTTTAAAGTTCGAAGTTTCGGACGGTTGTTTCAAGAAATCTCTGGATAGTCGCCCGGTCCACGGCATCGCGAAGGAAATCTATCTTCTGGGTCGGAATATCTTCTAGAGAGGCAAGCTGCCCCAAGAAAAGTCGGTCGTTAAAGTCGTTCCCAAACTTCTTTTGACAAAATGAAAGCATATCATCAAGCTTCACATGTCCTTCTTTTAACAATACATACCAATCAACATAATCTTTGTATGACAGTCGTTTGCCCACGGAAAATGCTTTCATTGCAGCAATCTCGCGAATGCTCGCTAAGGAAACGTCTTGATAGGAAACAAAAGGATCAATAACGGGGTAGTTGTAATAAAAGAAAGTTGTCTGGATATTATCGATTAATACATTAAGCTGTTCCGGGGCGTGATATGTAACAGAAATCGTGGAAGCAGGTAATACTTGTTTTATTCGCTGTAGTAGATTCGACGGTAACTCCTCGGAAGAAAACAAATCAAAATCCACGGACAAGCGATGTCCAATCTGCAACGCTAAAGCAGTACCGCCAACTAAGTAGAATCCTCTGAATTTCGCAAAATAGGGAAAGAGGTTTGCTGCTTGTTTAGTGAACGCCTTTTCGTGCATGTTGAAAATTCGATATGGAAAAAATGAGTTTTGCTAAACTCCGAGATTCCGGATGAAATTCAGTGGCTAATCTTTTTTCTAATACCTTGCGAATGGTTTCTTTCCCATAGGTATTGATAAGCCACCGCCAATGGTCCAAAGTGCCTTCATTTATCGCACTTACAATAATATCTTCTTTGTCTTCCTTAATATCAATGTCTTCCCACTTTGCCCACCATAAGAATGGACGAAACATTTCTGGCAGCTGCTTCTTAGAAGCCCCTTCTCTTGTCTGTTTCATACTTTTATCATAGCACAAATCGAAGATATATGCCAGTTTATGTTAGCCGATCGGAAAAGAATCTATTTTTCTCTCCTTGACATCAAAAGAAACAATGAAAAATTTTCTGATTTGGCGGCAAATTCTTTTATACAAAATTAATTATCCAAAAAAAATTAAAAAAGAAGCCCCGAGCGAGGCGGGAAACCAAAACTTTACAAATTGGCTGGAGGGGTAGGAGTCGAACCTACATTACGGCGTCCAGAGCGCCGCTGCTTACCATTGGCAGACCCTCCAATAGAATTTAGACTTTCAAATATTTGTGGAGAGCAAGCAGGGTGGAAAAAATCGCCAGAATTCCCGCAAAGGCAATCTGAATCAAAAATAAGGAAAGAAAATTTATCTGGAAATAATTAAGCAGATTAAAACCTAAAAAGAATATCTCAAGTCTCGGGCTAAAAAAAGCAAAGGTAATTAAAAATAAGAAATTAACAGCCAGAATGGAAGCAATTCCGTAGAGAGTTCCCTGAATAACAAAGGGCCCTTTTATAAACCAGTTAGAGGCGCCAACAAGCTGCATAGTTAAAATCTCTTCCTTGGAAGTAAAAATCGTCAATTTAATAGTGTTAAAAGTGATTAAGACAGCCAAGAGTCCGAGAATTAAACTCAAACTAATAACAACCGTTTTAATATTGGCAGTGATTGAAGAGAGTTTATCAATTACCTTTTTGTTCTGGAAGTAAGAAACTCTCTCTATTACACCCTGAAGAGAATCTTGACTTAAGTAATTAGAAATCGGAGCATAATAACTTGGGTCGCGGGCTTTGATATTTAAGGAAGGCAGAAAAGGATTATATCCTATTTGTTCTAGAGCTTCAAGATAAATTGGCTCTTGTTTGTGTTTCTCAATGAAGTTCTGGAGAGCTTTTTCCCGAGAGATATATTTAACACTTTCTATCTCATTAGAAAACTTGTAGAGGTCTCTTTCGACATTTAAAATTTCCTCTTCAAGAACATTTTCTTTGAAATAAACAGAGACATCAACTTTGCTTTGAACTTCCTTAATTAAAAAATTACTTATTCCCTGAAAAAGAAAGAGGGAGGTGATTAGAAAAACAGCGATTGCCATAATAAACATTACCTCAAAACCAAGAACTTTATTACGTGAAAATCCCTGCCAAGCAAATTTTAAAATACGTTTTAAAGATGTAAACATAGATTAGTTGTTAGTGAGTAGTAGGTAGTGGGTAGTGATTTTAAAGGATGAACTTGCCGGATTGTTCGTCACGAATCAGCCGGCCCGCTTCTAAAGTGATAACTCTTTTAGCCAGACCATCAATAATTCTTTTATCATGGGTGGCTAAAATAACGGTAGTACCAGATTTGTTGATTCTCTTGAAAAGATCTATTACTTCAAATGTGTTGTAAGGATCTAAATTTCCAGTCGGTTCATCAGCAATAACAATTTCCGGCTGATGAACCAGGGCTCGAGCTATTACTAACCTTTGCTGCTCTCCTCCAGAAAGTTCCTGGGGAAAATTCTTGACTCTTTCCTGGAGTCCAACTATTTCCAAAATCCGGGGAACATCCCGGGTAATATCTTCATCAGAAAATCCCATCACCTCGAGAATATAACTGACATTTTCATAAACTGTTTTTGAAAAGAGAAGTCGGTAATCTTGATAAACCACTCCGATTCTTTTCCGGATTTTTTGAAGCTCATTGGATTTTATTCCAGCAATATTTTTGTTGTTGAAAAAAATCTCGCCCTCGGTCAGTTTTTCCTCGCCGATTAGCAGTTTTACCAAAGTTGTTTTGCCCGCCCCTGATCTACCAACAATAGAGACAAATTCTCTCGGCTGAACACTAAAAGAAATATTTTTTAAAGCCGTAATGGGAGAGGAATTTAGACTGGAATAATAAATTTTACTAACATCTTTAAATTTAATCATGAACCGAGCTTCCATTTATGGAAGCGAAGGTGAAGAAGAGAACGAAGTTCTCTTCGCCTTTTATAATTTTATTTCTGCCTGAATAAATTTATCCAAATTTCCATCAAGTACTGCTTCAACATTTGTCGTCTCAACTCCAGTTTGAATGTCTTTGCAGAGCTTGTAAGGATGTAAAATATAAGAGCGGCGTTGATTCCCCCAACTGGCAGAAATTTTCTTCCCTTTAACCTTTTGAATTTCTTTTTCTTTCTCCTGCTGAGAAAGACGGAAAAGTTTTGCCGCTAAAATCTGCATTGCTTTTTTTCGGTTTAATCCTTGTAATCTTTCCTCTTGAGAGCTTGCTTTAAGACCGGTTGGTAAGTGGGTAATCCGAACAGCCGATTCTCGTTTGTTTACATATTGTCCGCCAGGGCCTGAAGCCCCAAAGGTCTCGATTTTTAAATCTTCTGGTTTGATTTTTATCTTTGAAATATCAGATTCCGGAATTTCGGGCAGAACTTCTACTTTGGCAAAAGAAGTGTGACGAAGAGCCTGAGCCGAAAAAGGCGATATCCGGACCAGTCGATGAATGCCCTGTTCATTTTTTAAAAAGCCATAGGTATAATTTCCCTTAATTTCCATTGAAACTTCTTTGATGCCGATTCTGCCTTCTGGTCCTCCTCCTTCGCCAAAATTCCGAGCTAAAATTTTTGTTTTTAATTCCTGAAGTTGGCAATATTTCCGATACATCCTCAAAAGCATGACTGCCCAATCTTCGGCATCTCTCCCCCCGGCTCCGGCTTGGATAGTAAGAATGGCCGGTAATTTATCGTAATGGCCCGAAAGAAAAACTTTTTTCTCTTCTTCTTTTATTTTCTCCCTTAAGCCCTTATAATTTTTTTCTAATTCTTTGAATTCTCTACTATTTTCTTCTACAAACTTAGATATCTCTTTAAGGTCCTGGATTTCCTTCTTCAAATCTTCCAGATTTTTAATATCGGTTTCTAATAAAGCAATCCTCTGGGATATTTCAGCTGCCTTTTTCTGGTCCTGCCAAAAATCCGGCTTATTGGTCTGTTCTTTAAGAGCTTTTATTTCTTTCTTTTTTTTGTTTAAATCAAAATGGTCGCTAAGGTCGAGGAATTGGGCTTCCAAATTTTCAATTTTCCCTTGTAATTCATTCATGGTCTAGTCGATGAACTTCGTTCATCTTCACCCTTCGCTGCGCTCGGGTGAGCCAAGAGTGGGAATCGAACCCACGCCCTACGATTTACGAAACCGTTGCTCTACCAAACTGAGCTATCTTGGCAAAAATTATTCAAATGCTTTATCTAAAGGCATAAATTTGTCCTCTAAACCATGCTCTTTGGCTACTGGCTCTAAAGTAATATATCCTTTAGCTAAATTTATCCCTTGTTTAAAAGCAGGATCAGACAATACAGCATTAATACCTCCTTGGGCAAATTTCTTAATATATTCCCTGGTAGCAGCATTTAAAGCATGAGTAGCTGTAGATCCTACGGTAGCTGGAATATTAGGAATACCAAGATAAACTATTTTTTTACCAGTCTGAGGACCAGTAACTATTACTGAAGGATTCTTAATATTAGTAATTTGAGAAAACTCACAAATCCCGCCTTGATCTATAGCTACATCTCCAATCACCGTACCCTCTTTCATAATGTCTAACATCTCTGTTTTAATCAATCTATCGGCTCTGGCTCCTTTAATATATATTGAACCAATAATAATATCAGAATCTTCAAGTTCTTTTCCTAAAATCTCTCTAGTAGACTCTAAAATCCTAAGATTAGCCCCAAAAGCATCAGCTAAAGGTTGAAGTCTTTGTGCCAGTTTAATTCTCTGCTCTTCTTTTAATTCTAAAATGATGACATCTGCCCCTCTGCCCAAAGCAGAATAAGCAGAATTCTCACCAACTACTCCCCCGCCAATAATTAAAACCTTGCCGGCCATGTCCTTGATGCGATTGATTATTTTGTTGGCAATACCATGCGGCGAAGCGAGATAACTGCTGGCTATATCAATTATTCTCTGACCGGCCACCTCGCTCATTGGAGCTAATAACGGCGTGGTTCCGTCTTCCAGAGCAATCGTTTCGTAAGCAATAAATGTTCCTTTGCTCTCAATGGCAGCTATTGTTAACTCTTTATTATTGGGATTAGCCAAATGAAGATAGGTAAAAAGAGTTAATTTTTCCCTTAAATACTGGAATTCTTTTTTTTGCGGTTCTTTCACCTTAACCATTAAATCGACTCTTTCCCATACCTCTGAAGCATTGTCTACCATCTCAGCTCCTGCCTGACGATATTCCTCATCGGAAATTTGAGAACGCGTACCTGCTCCCCTTTGAACAAGAATCTCATGTCCCATAGCCGTTAATTCCTTAACGGATTGAGGCGTTAAACCAACCCTTGTTTCTGTATTATCTTTAATTTCGGTAACCGTACCTATTTTCATTTTATTTTTATTATAATTAATAATTTATTAAGAGGCGAATGATGGGAATCGCCGCCCGTCTCAACCTCTTGCCCCCCACTAATTTTTATAAGCGAGGTGCGGGAATCGAACCCGTATCTCAACCTTGGGAAGGTTGCATAATACCATTATACTAACCTCGCAGAATAATCATTGACTAATGAAAAAATTTCTAATCCCCTGGAAAATTTTCTGCCAAATTGATTCTTTTTCCGAAAAGCCATTATCTTTTTGGTTTTGATTAAGCCCTTCTTTGTCTGACTCAAAAATAACAGCCACTGCCTTTTCCTCTTCTTCTTTAAGATTAAAATCATCTCGCGCCACCTTCTCTAAATATTCCTCTTCCTCTTCCTTCGTCCGAAAAATTTGAGATTGAAGAGACCCTTCTTTCTCTTGAAGTTTTTGAATCTCCTCTTTAAGAGAATTGATTCTTAAATCAAGCTCTCTTCTTTTCTGACCCATCCTTGAACTGCCGATAATCAGCCAAGTTGTAATCAAGATAATTCCTATCCCTCCAAATAGGAAAAATATTATTGAAAAAAAATTCCTTTTTATCTTCTCCCTCTTTTTAATTTTCTTAAATTTTGTTAACATGGGATAGAGAACTTATGAAAACAAAATCTATCTTTAGAATAATCTGGCTTATACTAATTTCTTTGGTGATTTTAAGCATGGTTGGGTTTCTAATCTGGCCTCTTTTTTAATTTACCATAAGTTCCCCCTGCCTTCAAGTTAGTCCTCTTTTAACATTTCTAAAAAGACGCGAGGAGGTATATTAATTTTACCTCTGGCTTTTAATTTCTTTTTGCCTCTTTTTTGAATTTCGAGCAATTTTCTCTTTCTGGTCACATCGCCTCCGTATAGAGGAGCTGTCACATCTTTTCTTCGGGCCCTTATTGTTTCTCTGGCAATAACCCTGCCTCCTAAAACAGCCTGGAGGGAAACAGCAAACTGTTGGGGCGGTAGAAGTTCTTTCAATCTACAAACTATTTTTTTCCCCTCAGAAAATGCCTTTTCCCAGGGAACAATTTTTGAAAAGGGCTCTTCGGGTTCGCCGTTAATCAAAATATCAAGCCTAACCAAGTCGCTTTTTTTAAATCCAATTTGACGAAAACTGAAAGAAGCATAGCCCTGGCTAGTGCTTTTTAATTTATCATAAAAATTGCCGCTGATTATTTCTCTTAAAGAGGTTTGGGCAGACAAGATTGATTTCTGGGAAGTAAAAGATTCTGTTTTTTCAATGGAAGCACTAAAATTTTCCAGAATTTTAAAAACAGAATTAAAATACGAATTGGGAGTTATTACCTCCAGTTCAATCCAGGGTTCTTGGATTTCTTGGATTTGAGAAGGGCCAGGCCATAAAGCCGGAGAAGAAGCAAAAATCTCTTCCCCCTTCTTAGTTAAAATCTTAAAAATTACCTGAGGCGAGGTTAAAATCAAATCCAAGCCAAATTCCTGCTTTAAACGTCTGGCTGTAATTTCAGCGTGCAAAGAACCTAAAAAGCCGCAGCGAAATCCCCTGCCCAAATCCATTTTTGACTCTATCTCGAAATTTAAAGTGGGGTCATTTAATTTTAATTTATTCAAACTCTCTTTTAGATTTTCAAACTCATCTGAATTTTTCGGATATAAACTTAGAAACAAAACTGACTGGGGCTCTTTGTAACCCGGTAAGGGCTCTGTTTTGTTAATTTTTAATTTTTCATTTTTAATTTTTAATTTTGTAATAGTGTCTCCTACTTTAACTTTGGCAGGTTCTTTAATGCCGGTTTTAATATAGCCGATTTCGCCGGCTTTTAAACTTGAGCAAGATTTCAATGGCGGAGAAAAATAACCCACTTCTTTTATTTCACTCTCTGTTTCGGTTGCCATTAAATAAATTTTTTCACCGGTCCGAATTTCTCCATCAACCACTCTTAAGTAGGCAATTACTCCTTTGAAGGGGTCATATTTTGAGTCAAAAATTAAGGCTCTCAAGGGTTTATGAACTTCACCTTTTGGGCAAGGAACTTTTTCGATCACCGCTTGCAATAACTTTTCAACATTAGTACCGCATTTTGCCGAAATTTCAAAAATTTCATTTTTTGGAATGTTTAATAAGTTGGCTACCTCTTCTTTTGTTTCTTCAACCCGAGCCTGAAGTAAGTCAATTTTGTTAACTGCCGGGATAATTACTAGACCTTGTTTTTTTGCCAGTTCTAAATTAGCCAGGGTTTGGGCTTGAATTCCCTTGGTGGCATCAACTAGCAGAATTGCTCCCTCAACAGCCGCTAAAGCCCGGGAAATTTCGTAAGAAAAATCGATATGGCCGGGAGTATCTATCAAGTTCAGCATGTAGTGAGTAGTTTGTAAAGGGTAGTACAGCCGACAGGGATGCATTTTTATAGTAATGCCTTTTTCTTTTTCCAAATCCATTGAATCAAGATAACAGGAATGCATCTTCTCCCTGGAAATTGTCTTGGTCAATTCCAAAAAACGGTCAGCCAGAGTTGACTTTCCATGATCAATGTGTGAAATTATGACAAAATTTATAATATTTTCCATAAAAACTAAGCTGCAGAGGCCCGTCCTCGGCTATTTCTTT
>MNZE01000018.1 GCA_001873465.1 Parcubacteria group bacterium CG2_30_36_38
CCAAGTTACTCAAAATTTGTAAAGTAAGTATTCTTGCTTGATGGCGGTTGCTCATACCAAAATTATTTAATTTTTTAAGTTGTTTCAACGCGAAAAAATTAACTATAATTTTGAGTACCCAGCACTTATTTTACTGTTGATATTCTGTTAAAATGAAGGGGCAAATTAGAACAAACTATTTATTTTAGACAGACATCATGAGTGAAATAAGTGCTGGGTAAAGGTTTTGTAGTTGAAATTTGTTCGGCTAACGCCTCCAAATTTCAGACAAAGCCCTTTACTTTTTTTCTTTCATTTTGATTACTGGTTTATTTTTGTAACATCCGCAATATGGACAAACGCGATGAGGAAGAATCTCTTTTTTGCATTGCGAACAAACAAATAGAGTTTTTGGTTTTATTTCTCTTAGAGAAGCTCTTCTTCTTTGTCTTGAAGTTGATCTTTTTTGTGTTGGTAAAGCCATATTAAAAAATTAAAAAAATAAAAGATAAAAAATTGTTTAAAACAAGCATTTTTATTTTATCGGACATTTTATTTTTGTCAATAGAATGGATTGTTTATTCACAGTTTATTCACCTATTATCCACTTGTCGCTTGTCTATTTCTAAGAGATAATATAATATATATTATAATTTAAAAGGGAAAAGATTTTCGTTGTTTATGACATTAAACACACAGAAAATTTGGCAGGAAGTTTTAGCTGAGTTAGAATTATCAATTCCTAAGGCCAATTTTAAAACTTGGTTTCAAAACACTTCTCTTTCTAAAATAGAAGGAGATACGGCTGTCATTTCTGTGCCTAATGCTTTTACCAAAAGTTGGCTGGAAAAAAAATATGATAAAAATATCCTCAAAGCTCTGGAATTAGCGACTGATAACGAAATAAAAAAAATTAGATATGAAGTTGGTGGGCCAGTTGCAATTTTAGCGCCGCCAGAGATTTTGAAGGTTCCTCCTTTGAAAGAAGAGGCGGTAAATGGTTTTGGTTTAAATCCAAATTATACTTTCAAAAGATTTGTAATAGGCAAAGAAAATGAGTTAGCTCACGCGGCTACTTGTGCCGTCGCTAACAATCCTGGCAAAAAATATAATCCTCTTTTTATTTATGGAGGCGTGGGACTAGGTAAAACCCATCTTTTGCACGCCGTCGGTCATGCTATTTCAGAAAAAAATAAAAATTTGAAAGTTTTATGTACTAATGCCGAGAGATTTACCAACGAATACGTTGAAGCCATTAAGTCTGGTACGATGGAGAAATTCAGAAAAAAATATCATCAGATAGATGTTCTTTTGGTTGATGACATTCAATTCATAGCTGGCAAAGAAAGCACGCAGGAAACATTTTTTCATATTTTCAATACTTTGCACCAAACAGACAAACAAATAGTTATTACTTCAGATAGACCGCCTAAAGCTATCCCTGCTCTTGAAGATCGTTTAGTTTCCCGCTTTGAATGGGGTTTAATTGCAGATATTGTTCCGCCGGGCTTTGAAATGAGATTGGCTATTTTAAAAGCGAAATGTCAGGAGAAGAAGTTCTCTTTGAGCGATGAGGTCCTTGATTATCTGGCTAACCAAATTGACAGCAACATCAGAGAGCTCGAGGGAGTTCTAAACAGATTGATCGCTTACAGAGATTTCCACGGGATAGAATTAAATCTTGATGTAGTAAAAAGCATTGTCAACAGTTTGTCAACCGGCACTAACAAGAAGCTTATTCGTTTAAAAGAAGTTTTAGAGACGGTAGCTGATTTTTATAATATTAAAGTCTCTGAGATGATTGGACAATCAAGGAAAAAAGAATTGGTGGAGCCGCGCCAGGTCTCGATGTTTCTACTGCGAGAAGAATTAAAATGTTCTTTCCCTTTAATTGGTAAAGAATTTGGCAATCGTGATCACACAACAGTAATGCATGCCTGCGAAAAAATAAAAAGAGAAATTGGGGAAGACGGAAGAAGAAAACAAGAGATAGACTTTATTAAGCAGAAACTTTATGGCAATAAATAGAATAATTTATGTTAGAAAAACAGATGGCAGAGAAGAGAGATTCGAGGCAAGAAAAGTTTTTCGGACTTGTTTGCGGGCCGGCGCAAAAAAAGAAGAAGCAAAAAAAATTGTGTCGGAAGTTATAAGACGAATTTATGACGGCATCCCAACCAGGGAAATTTTAAAAATGGTTCTTAAAAAATTAGAGGGGATAAGTCCGAGCATTGCTAATATCTATAACTTAAAAGAGGCAATGATTAGTTTAGGTCCAAGCGGTTTTGTTTTCGAAGAATTTATGACTCAGTTGCTTCTCGACTACGATTTTAAAACAAAGCATCATATTTTTATCTCAGGACATTGCGTTAAACATGAAATAGACATTATCGCCGATGAACGAAGTGGTAAAAAGCGCGTTTTTATGATAGAATGTAAATACCATAATATTTCTGGAATTTATTGCGGCATAAAAGAGGCGCTTTATACTTGGGCTAGATTTGAAGATTGTCAAAATTTTTTTGATGCCGCGTGGCTTATCACCAATACTAAATTTTCCGAAGAAGTCATCCGCTATGCTCAATGTAAAAATATGCGTTTACTTGGCTGGAGACATGGTGAAGAAGCCTGTTTAGAAAATTTAATTGAAGAACAAAAATTTTATCCAATTACTATTTTGCGAAATCTTGATGAATCAACAAGGGATAAATTATTTGAAAAAAACATTATTCTTTGTAAGGATTTAATTAAATATGATTTTTATTCTTTATCTCGTCTTTGTGGAATAAAAAAAGATAAAGCAGAAAATTTAATTAAACAAGCAAATGATATTTTAATCTAAAAATATATAATTCATTTTTTTAATCCGCCAATTCATTAATTAAAACCATTTATGTCATCAATTGACCCACAAAAATCTTATGTCAGCGAAGGGAAAAAGCAAGAAGAGCTTAAAGAGAAACTTGAAGAGATTAGAATTAAAAAAGAAGAAGAAAAAATAGAAGCATTGGCTCGAGAAAAAGGATTCTCTTACGTTGATTTAGCTAAGTTTCCCATTGCGCCAGAAGCTTTGCAACTTATCTCGCTTTTCGACAGCCAAAGATTTGGCTTAATTTGTTTTTTTGTGACAGAAGCCTCAGCTAAAATAGCTTCAACAGAGCCAGACTCCCCAGAGATTAAGAAATTTATTAAAGAAGAAATTGAAGATAAATATAATTTGAAAACAGAGCTATTCTTTATTTCCGAACATAGTTTTTTGGCAGCTTCTCGGCTATATGCCACCCTGCCGCGTGAGACAAAAATTAGAAAAGGGGTGGAAATTACCCCGGAGGATCTGAAGCGCTTCGAGGAAATAGTAGAAACATTTAAAGACCTCAATCAAGAAATCCAGCGTGTTTCTATCTCTGATCTATTAGCTTTAGTGCTGGCTAGCGCCCTAAAGGCAAGAGCTTCTGATGTTCATATCGAAGCAGAGGAAAAAGATGTAAAAATAAGGTTTAGAGTTGATGGGCTTTTAATTGACGTGGCTGAACTTGCGAAAAGTCTTTGGCCACAGGTGATTACAAGAATTAAATTAATTTCTGGTTTAAAAATTAACATTACCACTAAGCCGCAGGACGGCAGTTTTGTTATTTTATTGCCAACCGATAGGATTGATGTCAGGGTTTCCTCCTTGCCAACTGCTTATGGAGAAAGTGTGGTGATGAGAATTCTTCGTTCTTCAGCCCAAGGACTTGATTTAGAGGGGTTAGGTCTGAGGAGGAGCGACTTAGACCTGTTAAAGAAACAAGCTGAAAGACCAAATGGCCTGATGATTACTGTTGGCCCGACTGGTTCTGGTAAAACGACCACTCTTTATGCGATTTTAAGCAAATTAAACGATCCGGAAACAAAAATAATCACGATTGAAGATCCAATCGAATATCGTCTTAAAGGTGTTAATCAAAGCCAAATTGATCCAACAAAAAATTATACTTTTGCCAATGGTTTGCGTTCTATCATGCGTCAGGATCCTGACGTGATTTTAGTCGGCGAAATTAGAGACGCGGAAACAGCGGAGATATCAATCCAAGCCGCCTTAACCGGCCATCTAGTCCTCTCTACTCTTCACACCAACGATTCTTTTGGCGCGATTCCCAGGTTTTTATCTTTAGGCGTAAAGCCATATTTGCTAGCGCCAGCTCTTAATATGATTATGGGCCAGCGATTGGTGAGAAGAGTTTGTTCAGCCTGTAAAACAAAGATTAATCTTGATGATAATCTGCTTAAAAGGGTGAAAGAAGTTTTGGGAGACAAATTGCCCAAGGGATCGCTAGAGTTTTATCAAGGCAAAGGCTGTAGAGAATGCCAAGGCTTGGGATATAAAGGCAGAGTTGGAATTTATGAAATTTTGAATATCACTCCAGAACTTGAAAAAATGATTGCCAGCGGAGAAGAAGTTTCTGAATATAAAATAAAAGAGGTGGCTATCCAACAAGGAATGACCACCATGGTTCAGGATGGATTGCTGAAAGCTTTAGAAGGGATGACTACCGTAGACGAAGTGTTTAGAGTGACAGAGTGATTCTCGTTAGTTCGCAAACGATTTTCTTTTCCTCCTCTTGTAAATTTTCTAATTTAAATGGAGCCTTGATGAATTCACGCGGCTCTATTTTATTTTCCGCTCGATAGTTTCTAATTTTCGTGACCGCCTCTTTAATTTGAGAAAATTTTTCCTCAATTTTTTTATTAATATATTTTTTTTCTGCTTGAGGCCAGTCAAGAACCATCAGAAGATTCTTTTCATTTTTTTCCTGATAAATTTCTTCTGTGATAAAAGGAATAAAAGGATGAAGCAGTTTAAGGGTTGTTCTAAGGGTTTGGTTTAAAATTTCTAAAGTTTTACCTTGACCTTCTTTGATTTGGAATTTAGCGATTTCCAAGTACCAATCAGCAAATTCATGCCAGGCAAATTCATAGAGTTCTTTTGCCGCTTCACCCAATTCATAATTTTCTAATTTGGAAGTAGTAGATAAAATAATAGAATTCATTCGACTTAAAATCCATTGATCAGTCAAACTTAAATTTTTTTCGCGAGAGCCAGATTTATTTTGCTCAATAGTCCCGCTTATAAAACGATTGATGTTCCATAATTTGTTGATGAAATTTCTGGCGGCAAGAACATTTCTTTCGTCAAATTTTGCTGCTTGTTGGTCTCTCGTGATGGAGAGAATAATCCCTAATCTTGTAGCGTCAGCGCCGTATTGAGAAATCAACTCTAGAGGGTCAACGCCAGTCCCCAAAGATTTGCTCATTCTTTTCCCTTCCAGAGTTAAAATAGTGGGATGGAAATAAACTTCTTTGAAAGGAATCTTTTTTGTAAATTCTAAACTGGAAAAAATCATTCTTGCCACCCAGAGATAGATGATATCAGCCGCGGTGGTTAAAAAATTAGTTGGGTAAAAATTTTTTAAATCATTCGTCTTAGCCGGCCAACCTAAAGCGGCAAATGGCCAAAGAGCTGAGGAGAACCAAGTATCAAGAACGTCTTCGCTGCGTATCAGTTCGCATCCTTGGCAAAATGGACATTTTTCAGGTTTTTCTTTTGAAACAACAAATTTAGTTGGAGATTTTTCACAATGCCAAACCGGAAGTTGGTGGCCCCACCAAAGTTGTCTGGAGATGCACCAGTCCTCAATATTTTCCAACCAACTTGTCAAAATCTTTTTATATCGTAGAGGTATAATTTTTATCTTGTCGGTTTTAACAACTTTTATCGTTGGTTTAATTAGTTCGTCCATTTTGAGAAACCATTGTTCGGAAATTTGTGGCTCGATTGTTGCTCCACAACGATCGCAGGTAGGGATCTCGTGAATGTAATCTTCTTCTTTTTCTATTAATCCTTGTTTTTTAAGTTCGTTTATAATTTCCTCTTTTGCCTGTTTAATGTTTAGACCGGCATATCCTCCAGCTTCGCTTGTCATTTTTCCATCAGGACCGATCACATTAATTATCGCTAATTTATTTTCCTTACCAATCTTCCAGTCAACTGGATCATGAGCTGGCGTAACTTTTAGGGCGCCGGTGCCAAAATTTGGATCAATAAGTCGGCTGGTAATAACAGGAATCACTCGATTCATAATCGGTAAAATAACTTTTTCGCCAATTAAATTTTTATAACGTTCATCTTTTGGGTTCACGGCCACGGCCGTATCTCCGAGCATTGTTTCAGGTCTGGTGGTCGCCACCACAATATATTTTTGATTTATATTTTTGGTCTTGTATCTAATGTGCCATAATTTTCCTTTTTCTTCTTTGTATTTTGTTTCAATGTCTGAAATAGCAGTTTGACATCGCGGGCACCAATTGACGATTCTAGGTCCGCGATAGATGAATCCTTTTTTATAATAATAAACAAAAGCGGCGAGAACTGCTTCAGTATAGCCCTCATCTAGAGTGAATCGCGTTCTTGACCAATCGCAGGAACATCCCAGTTTTTTCAATTGTTCTAAAATGAGATGGCCGTATTTTTCTTTCCACTCAAGGACCCGCTTGACGAATTTTTCTCTACCGAGTTGGTGACGCGTTAAACCCTCTTTGGTCAATTCTTTCTCAACTACATTTTGCGTGGCAATGCCGGCATGATCAGTTCCTGGCAGCCAGAGAGTTTTTTTACCCTTCATTCTTTCAAAACGGATGACGATATCTTGGATGGTGTTGTCTAGGGCATGTCCCATATGAAGGGAGCCGGTGATATTAGGCGGCGGAATCATGACAACAAATTTTTTCTTTCTTTTGCCAGGCAATTTGTCTGGATTAAAAAATCCGCTTCCTTGCCAAAGCTTATAAATTCTTTCTTCATTTTGTTTTGGGTTGTATTTTGAATCCATAATTTCAAGTAGCGCGTAAGGGAGTCGAACCCTTGTTATCAGATTGAAAATCTGATGTCCTAACCGTTAGACGAACGCGCCTCTAAACGCGAATGTAATTATTTTACCCAAGATATAGAGCTTTGTCAAATATTTTGCTATAATTTGTTTATGTTGATTTTAGGACTTGAAACATCTTGCGACGAAACATCGGCTGCCCTTTTGAGATCAGAGAAGGGGAGACTTAAGATTCTCTCCAATGTTGTTTCTTCACAAGTGAAGATCCATCGAAGATATAAAGGGATTGTGCCAGAAGTAGCAGCTCGGCTGCATCTTGAGAAAATTTTGCCGGTGATAAAGGAAGCGATTGTTGAGATTAAAAACCTACAAAAAATTGATCTTATCGCGGTTACTTTTGGTCCCGGTTTAATTACTTCGTTGTTAGTGGGAGTTGAAGCGGCAAAAACTTTAAGTTATCTATTCAAAAAACCCTTAATTCCCATAAATCATTTAGAGGGACATATTTACGCCAATTTTATTAATGAGCAATCTATCAGATTCCCAGCTGTTTGCCTGGTGGTTTCTGGCGGCCATACTGAGCTGGTATTGATGAAGGATCTCTCGCAATATCAAAAATTAGGTTCAACGCGAGACGATGCCGCTGGCGAGTGTTTTGATAAAGTGGCTAAACTTCTTAATTTAGGTTATCCTGGTGGTCCGGCGATTGAAAAAACAGCCCAAGCTTTTCAGAGAGATTCTCCATTTTCTCTAAATCTGCCGAGACCAATGATTGGCACACATGATTTTGATTTTAGTTTTTCTGGTTTAAAAACAGCCGTGCTTTATAAAATAAAAGGGATGAAAATTGATAAAAATTTTAAAGAAGCTTTAGCTTATGAGACGCAGGAAGCCATCATTGATGTTTTGGCAACTAAAACTGCAAGAGCGAGCCGCGAATTCAAAGCTAAATCAATTATTCTCAGCGGCGGAGTGGCCGCTAATGAAAGATTAAGAGTCATGATGAAGGAGAAAGCAGAAAAATCAGGGAAGAAACTGTTTGTCCCGCCTAAAAATCTTTGCACTGATAATGCCGCGATGATTGCCGCGGCTGGCTATTTCAGATATCACTTATTGAATAAAAAACAGCGCCTTGATCTATTAAATAATTGGCGAAAAATTAAAGTAGATCCAAACCTTATGTTATGAAAATCACTAATCATACTAATTCTATCACGAATGACTACGAATATCTTATTAGTAGTGATTAGAGATAATATTCGTACGATTAGAGATTATACATATGATAATCACAAAATCAGAAAAGGAAACAATGACTTTGGCTAAAAAATTTGCTTCTCAACTTAAAGGCGGGGAGGTGATTGCTTTAATAGGCGAGCTTGGCGCTGGCAAAACTGTTTTTATCAAGGGGCTGGCTAAAGGGCTGGGAGTTAAACAAACTATTACCAGCCCCACCTTTGTTTTAATGAAAATTTACCCTGTTAAATGCCGCAAAGCGGCAATCCCGCTTTTAGCGGGATTATTTAACAGGGTGAATCCCGTTAAGCGAAAGAAGATTAAATATCTTTGTCATATTGATGCCTATAGATTAAAAAATGGCCAAGAGCTGATTGGCATTGGCCTTAATGATTGGCTCTCAAGAAGCGATGTGATTACGGTCATTGAATGGGCGGATCGGGTGAGAGAAATTTTACCCAAAAAATCTATTAAAATCAGGTTAAATTATGGGAAGAAAGAAGATGAAAGGATAGTAGAAATAACATAGTCCCGACCTATGTATTGCGTTAAAAGTTAGAATCCAAATAAATTGACTAAGTCAAAAATCAAAGTATAATAAATATAGGGATTGATCAAAATTTAGTAGAGTTTATATATTAATAATTTTGGATTATTTTAATAGAGTCATTTATGCCAAAGAGTCAACTCAAATTTCTTTTTAAACGGAATAAAAGCAGTGGTAAGTTTAAAAGGGTAAAAGGAAAAATTGACGATGACATTCAAGATAAACTTTTTAGAAAAATGTCAGGGGAGGAAAAAGTTATTTTGGCGGGTAAATTATTTCTTTTTTGGAGAAATTTTGCGCGATAAAACAAAAAGATGAAGAAAAAAAGAGAAATTATTACGGTTGAGGATTTACTTTGTAAAATTGTAGGAGTTTTAGACAAACTTAAAATTTCTTATTTAATTAGCGGAGGCTTTGCTGTCGCCTTTTGGGGCAGGCCGCGTTTTACTGCTGATATTGATATTGTTATTGAAATGGCCGAGGAAAAAATTTCTTTTCTTGCCCGTGAGCTTCGGTTAGTTGATAAAGATGTTTATGTCAGGGAAATAGATATTAAAGACGCTCTTTTAACAAAAAGAGAGTTTAACTTTATTCATCCGGGGACAGGAATAAAAGTCGACTTTTTTATTTTGAAAGATGAGCCATTTGATAAAAT
>MNZE01000008.1 GCA_001873465.1 Parcubacteria group bacterium CG2_30_36_38
AGAAAAAGAAAATTTTTTTGCTATCTTACTACCAAAGTTTATCAAGGAGAAAAAACATTGGGAATAAGATTTGAGCCTAAACAGTGATAAAAATGGTGTCAACTCTATTTTTTAGTCAATTTTGACCAAAACAAAAAGTCGAAAAATTAGTTGAGAAATAGAAATTATGAAAGATAAAATTTATCACAATAAATTCGCTGGCTTCTACGATTATTTCCAGCATGGTGTGAAAGGCGATGTTAATTTTTATCTCAATTATTTTAAGAATTTTAAAGGTAAAATTTTAGAAATTGGAGCGGGCACAGGCAGAATAACTATTCCCTTATTAAAGAAGGGCTTAGATGTAACCGCTTTAGACATTTCCTCTCGGATGCTTGCTATTTTAAAGGAAGAAGCAAAGAAAGAAAGATTGTCGCCGAAGTTAGTTCTTGCCGATATGCGGACTTTCCATTTGAAACAAAAATTTGAGGCGATTATCGTAACCTTTAGAGCTTTTCAACATCTTTATTCAGTTGATGACCAATTAAAGGCATTAAAGTGTTTTAAAAAACATCTTAAACCAAATGGTATTTTAATTTTTGATATTTACACTCCGAACTTGAAATATATTCAGAAAGGGGACTGGCAATGGCATAAAGATCAAGATATTAATTTACCAAGCGTGAAGGGAAAAGTCAGGATTGATTATCGTAATCGTTATGATATGGCCCGACAAATGATGAATCAGGAATATCGTTTTAGTTATCCCGGTGGCAGAAAAGAGGCGGTACCGCTTCGAATGCGTTTTTTCTTTCGTTTTGAGATTAAGCATTTACTAAGATTGGCAGGGTTTAAAGTCAAAAATCTTTATGGTGATTTTAGTAAAAGTAAGTTTAAAAGTGGCTCTCCAGAAATGATTTGGATAGTATCGCCCGAAAGAAAATAAACATGGTTCAGTAAAAAATAAATTAGACTTAGAAAAAAATGGTAGAAAATGGGGTCAACTCTATTTTTAACAAAAAGCCAAAAAATTAATTGAGGAATAAAATTTGAACTAGGCTATTTGAAAAAAATGGTTGGTAAAAACTTGACCTCACAACTACGAAAAACAAATTAGATAAAATAAAAAATAGTAAATTGATATTTTAATGAAACAATTTTCACATTCAAAACTAGAAACTTATGAAAGATGTCCATTGCAGTATAAGTTTCAATGTCTGACTAATCTGAAACCAGAGAGAGAATCTACTATTGAGGCTTTTATGGGCAGTCGGGTTCATGATACTTTGGAGTTACTTTATAGGGACCTACTAAAAACAAAATTAAACTCTCTTGAGGATTTACTTAAGTTCTACGATGAAACATGGAGAGTGGAATGGAAAGATGACATTGTAATAAATAATGAAAGATATAATCAAAAACATTATTTTGATTTGGGGAAAAAGTGCATTGAAAATTATTATCAAAAATATCAGCCATTTGATCAAGACCAAACTATTGGAATTGAGAAGGAAATTGATCTGAAATGGGGAGAATATAGCGTTACTGGCTATATTGATCGTTTGGCCCGGGAGAAGGAAGGCGTTTATGTTGTTCACGATTATAAGACCAGCTCTTCAATTATGGAACAGCAGTATGCGGACAAAAATCGCCAGCTTGCGCTTTATTCTATCGCCGTGAAGCAGAGTTTCAAAGAGGCGAAAGAAGTGAAGTTGGTTTGGCATTATGTGGCTTTTGGTGAGGATGTAATTTCTAAGAGAACAGATAAAGAGCTTAAAGAATTAAAGAATGATATTTTAGCTCTGATTAAAAAAATAAATATCGCCGAAAAGGAGAATAATTTTCCGGCAGTTGAAACGAATTGCGATTGGTGCGGTTTTTGGCAGCATTGTCCCAAGAAAAAACATTTATATAAGGTTAAAAAACTTCCTGAAAATGAGTATTTAAAAGATGACGGAGTAAAGTTGGCTAAAAAGTATATTGAATTAGTTGATAAACGAAGCACGATAAATCGCCAAGCGCGTACCGAAGCGACCTTAATTGAAGCAGAGATGATAAAAGCCGAAGAAGCCATCCTTAAGTATAGCGAACAACATGAAGTAGATACTCTTGATAGCGGTGAGCAACTCGTGGTTATTAATAAGACACTTGATTATGCAATCCCCACCAAGTCTGGCGACAGTGAAAGGTACAATCAACTTGAAACATTACTTAAAAATACTTCTTATTGGTCAAAAATTTCTTCAATCAATCCTGCCAAGCTGTCTCAATTATTGGAAGAAGATGCGTTGGATAAAAAATTAAAGAATAAAATTATTGAATTAGCACCTTTGGAAAAAAAGACTAATATATCAGTTAAAAAGAAATAAAAATAAGGCCATATGAAAAAAGTAGCTATTTTTGATATTGACGGGACAGTTTTTCGATCTAGTTTACTGATAGAATTAACCAATGCGCTTGTCCAAGAGGGTATTTTCAATCTAAAAGTGAGCAAATTATATGCTAGGAACTATAAAAATTGGTTGAATAGAAAAGGTCCATATGAAGAATATGTTAAGGCGGTTATCAAGGCATTTGAGCAAAATATCAGAGGCGTTCGACAAAACGAATTTTCAAGAATCGCTAAAAAAGTTGTTGATTTTTATGGAAATCGAATTTATCGATACTCTCGAGACATTGTAAAAAATTTGAAAAAGAAAAACTATTATCTTCTAGCAATTTCTCGCTCTCCCCAAAAAGTCGTTAAAGAATTTTGTAAGAAGAAAAATGGTGTCAACTCTATTTTTCTTTAAGTTCAAATTAATTTTTGACATTGAAACAATCGGAGAGAGTTTTGATGAACTGGATAAAACAACCCAATTGGAATTTATGTTATGACACAAAAACAAGCGCTGGAAATTTTAAAGATGGGGTACAATGTGTTTTTAACTGGTTCCGCCGGAAGCGGAAAAACTTTTGTATTGAATCAATACATCAATTATCTAAAAAAGAAAAAAGTTAATATCGGCATCACCGCTTCCACTGGCATTGCCGCCACGCATATGAACGGCATTACTATTCATTCCTGGTCCGGTATGGGGATTAAAGACAAATTATCCGACAAAGATATACAGAAACTTTTAAAAAGAAAACGGCTTAAAAGAAATTTTGATAGAACAAAAGTTTTGGTGATTGACGAAATATCAATGCTTCATCATTTTCAGCTAGACTTGGTTAATAGAATTTGTAGGGCTTTCAGACAAAATGATGAGCCGTTTGGTGGCATGCAGGCGATATTATGCGGAGATTTTTTCCAACTGCCTCCGATTAGCAAGGAAGATAATAAAGTTTGTTTTGTGAACGAATCGGATATTTGGTCTAAGATGAATTTGAAAGTTTGTTATTTGGACGAACAACATCGGCACAGCGACGCTAAATTAACAAAAGTATTAAACGATATCAGGACAGATAACGTGGGAGAAGATACTTTAGAGCTGTTGAGGAGAAGATATAAAAATAGTAATGTTGGCTTCCCGAATTTAACAAAACTTTATACTCACAATATTGATGTGGACGCGATAAACAGCAGAGAACTTGAAAAATTGGAAGGAGAACCCTCTGTTTATATGATGACCTCCAAGGGCAACCGTCAGTTAGTGGAAGTCTTAAAGAGAAATTGTTTAGCGCCAGAAGAGCTTATTTTAAAGAAAGGCGCTTTGGTGATGTTTATAAAAAATAATTTTGAAGAAGGCTACGTTAATGGTACTCTTGGAATAGTCGTTGATTTTAACGATGAAGGATTGCCAGTAGTGAAAACTAACAGAAACAGAATAATCCATGTGACCTATAAAAGTTGGGTTATTGAAGACGATGGGAAAATTATAGCAGAAATTACACAACTGCCATTGCGTCTTGCCTGGGCCATTACGGTTCATAAAAGCCAGGGCATGACTCTTGATGCCGCCGAAATTGACCTTTCAAAATCATTTGTTGAAGGAATGGGTTATGTCGCGCTTTCAAGGCTGTGTTCGCTGAGTGGATTAAAGTTAATGGGGTTAAACAATATGGCGTTGAGGATAAATAAAACCGTACTGGAGATGGACAAAGAATTTATAAAAATGTCCGCGGATGTATGTTTGGATTTAAACAAACTGTCTGTTCGGGAAAAAGAAAAAAGACAAAAAGAATTTTTGAATTCTATTCCGGCTGCTTACAAAAAATGGACAAAAGATGAAGAGAAAGAATTGGTTTATTTTTAACTCCAGTAATTGAAAAATAAAAATATCAGGAATATCGTTTTAGTTATCCCGGTGGCAGAAAAGAGGTGATACCGCTTCGAATGCGTTTTTTCTTTCGTTTTGAGATTAAGCATTTACTAAGATTGGTTCAGTAAAAAATAAATTAGACTTAGAAAAGAATGGCAGAAAAGGTTTTAAAAGTTGTTTCTCATATTCCCGAAGGAAAAGTTTTAAGTTATAAGAAAGTAGCGGAACTAGCTGGTCGACCTCGCGCTTTTCGAGCGGTCGGGAATATCTTAAGCAAAAATTATGACCCGAAGATTCCTTGTTATCGGGTGATTAGAGCAAATGGAGAAATAGGCGGGCATAACAGGGGAAGAGATAAAAAAAGATTCTTATTAAAGAAAGAAGGGGCGATTTAAAAATCGAGCTTATTAAAAGTACTTGACAGGTTGTTTCTGTTGGTATACAATAAAGTATATTATGAGAAACAATATCAAAACAAAAATTGGGAAGATAATGGCCTTAGTAGAAGAGCTGCCTTATTTTACTTTGGATGATTTGTCGTCAATTGAAAGAAACAAGAATTATCTCAAAATTCTATTTTCTCGTCAGGAAAAATTCGGCAAAATTATTCGTCTTAAAAAAGGAGTTTATGTCTGTGAACGTTTTCTCCTTGCTCATCTTAGCCGTTCAGAAATGGACTTTTACTATGAGTTTTTAGCTAACATTCTTTATCAGCCTTCTTATTTAAGCTTGGATTATATTTTATACGAGAATAATCTTTTGACCGAGATCCCTAGAAATTTTACCTCTATCACTAAAAACAAAACGGCCAATTTTTCTAATAAGTTTGGCAATTTTTTTTATCACAAAATAAAAGATGAACTTTTTTGCGGTTTTGAGATTGTGGAAAAGGGTGATTTTACAATTTGGCGCGCTAGCAAAGCCAAGGCGCTTTTTGATTTTCTTTATTTTAGAAAGAATTCTTTAATTAACAAAAAAATATTCGAGGAATTAAGAATAAACCTGGAAAATTTGACAAAAAGCGACTTAAGAGAAATAGAAAAATACGTAAAAATTGAGGGTTCAAAGAGGATGAGAGAAATTTTTAATTATTTGGTAAAATAATATGGAAGCAACAAAAACCTTTCTTAAAGATTTAATTAAAAAATCAATCTCTAAAAATAAAGTCTTTAAAAGAAATATTTTAAAAGAATATTTACAGATTCTGGTTTTGGATTTTTTTTATTCGCACAAGGATTATAGTCAGCTGATTTTTTATGGCGGTTCATGTCTTTCGCATTGTTATGGTCTTCCGCGTCTTTCTGAAGATTTAGATTTTGTTGATATAAAGAAAAAAATTGAACTTAAAAAACTGGCTAAAGATTTAGAAAATTATTTCAAGAAAAATACTGATTTGGTTGTCAAGGCAACGGAGCAAAAATTTCGCGTCTATTTAAAATTTTCTTTACTTCACGAATTGGAACTATCAGGGAAGAATGAGTCAGACCTGCTTTTTCTAAAAGTAGAAATTTTTAAAGGTTTTGATTTTTGCAAGGGTTATAAAACAGAAATCATTCCCTTGTTTAAATTTAACAAAACAATTTTGGTTAAAACATTTGATTTGCCTACTTTAATGGCAACAAAAATCAGAGCGATTTTACATCGGAAATGGGAGAAAACTGATAAAAAAGGAAAGATAATCGCTAAAGTAAAGGGTCGAGATTATTTTGATTTGATGTGGTATTTAGAAAAAGGAATAAGGCCAAATTTTACTTGCCTTGAAAAAATTAAAAATTGCAAAGTGCTTAAAGAAAAATTATTAGAAGCAGTTAAAAAAGTGGATGAAAGAAGTATTCGTTTTGATCTTGAGCCCCTCATTGACAATCCGCTGCTGGTGGGGAAATTAAGCAAAAATTTAAAGGATATCCTGAACAGAGAAATTAAAAAAATAAGAAATGATTAGTTTAATCAAAACAATTTATCGCTAAAGGATTTTATATTACTTCGTTGGGCAGCATTTCAGAAATTATTTAAAAAGATGATTAAAAATCAGGTAAAAGATAATACAGAAAAAATTAATAAAATAAATTTATG
Source organism: Parcubacteria group bacterium CG2_30_36_38 (assembly GCA_001873465.1). Classification (GTDB taxonomy): domain Bacteria; phylum Patescibacteriota; class Patescibacteriia; order UBA2591; family CG2-30-36-38; genus CG2-30-36-38. The sequence goes on from MNZE01000008.1 coordinate 6,297, forward strand.
AAACCTCGAGAGGTATCGCCATATAAACTTAATTTATTTCTTCAATGCGCTAGACAATATTATTTTGAATATTTAGATCCCCAGATCAGTCCAATTAAAAGAGAAATCAAGAAAAAAAGACCCGAGCTTGAAATGGGCAATTGTGTTCACGACTCTTTGACATTATTTTTCAAAAAGCCTCTTGAAGAGAGAACCCGTCAAACAATGTCTACAGTTTTTAAAAATGTTTGGGAGGGACCTAAAGGAGAATTATGGGGGTTTAATTCAATTGAGAAAGAGAGACAATGTTATAGGGAAGCGTTGGTAATGCTCAAACGGTTTTTAAAAAATGAAAATCTAAATCCGTCTATTTTTGCTTTACCGGTTTCGCCACCAGGTAAATCTTTCGATGATTATAAAAAAATACCTTTTACTGAAGATTTAGAATTAGGCGGGAAAATTGACAGGGTTGATATTACGCCAGAGGGTAGTTTAGAGATTATTGATTACAAGACTGGTAAAGAGAAAGATGGTACGCTCCAGCTTATGGTCTATGTTTTTCTTGCCGAAGGTTTATTCAACAAACCGGTGAGCAAGGCAAGTTATCTATACTTAAAATCTGGCGGGTGGAAATCTATTATTCCGGAGAAAATCCTTCATGAAAAGGCGAGAAAGGAGATATTAGAAATTGTAGATAAAATTACTATCGAAGCCGAGTGGAGTCCTAATATCTCTAAACTTTGCGCTTACTGTGATTATATTGATTTTTGTCCGGCGAAAGAGGAAGCTAAAGAATTCATCAAATAAAGAAGGTTGAAAAATTACTTATAAAATATAATTTAAAAATGCAGAAAGATAGCTCAAAAAGGAAGAATTGGTCTCGGTATGTGAAAGGTCATAGTTTTGCGCTTCAATTAGAAGAAGGAGTTTTTACCTGGAATGATCCCAAAAAGATTGCCAAGTCATTAAAGAAATCAGCCGAGGAAAGTTTAAATCGTAAAGGCACGCCGTTTCAATCAGCGATGTCAATGCTTAATTTTTACATCAACCGCGCCGGAAAAAATTTAAAAACGGCCAGAAAACGAATTTTGGAGCAAACAAAAACAGAACTCCGTAAGCTATTTAATAAATAAAACATTCCAAAGTGATAGAGAAAGAAACAAGAAACTGCCAGGAGGCAGTTTCTTGTTTTTGTTTTATTCAAACCTCAATTAGGGCTGAGCGTCTGCGCCTTCTGAGGTATAATCATCAGAAGCAGCGGTTGATCCGCAAGCTCGAAGGTCAAGTTTAAATTGTTTCCAAGCGCTCGATTTTGCTTTACGCCAAGTTATGGTTGCAGTTTTTTTAGTTTTTGTAAAATTAGTCCAAGCGGTTTTAAGGGCGCTTCTTCTTTCTTTCCTGTCAGTGATACTCCAAGCAGTTTTCAAAGCTGATTTGCGATTCTCAAGTGATGCCTTGACCGTGGTATAATAGGCGTCAGAAGCAGTAATGATGGCTGAGTCTCTTTTTTCCACAGCATTTTGCATGCAAACAGGATCTAAGATTAACTTATTTCCTGTTCTAACCGCATTAGTTGAGGTCGCTGATTTTGCCGCGGTCAGCTTATTTACTGTTCCAGTGACAGAAAGGGCCGTAAGAGGAGAGACCGAGATCACCATGAAGGTCAATAAAACGAGGATAAAGACGAATTTTTTCAGCATATTTTTAAAAAATTGGTTTACCTAAATCATCGACCTTTATTTTTAATAATACAATCAAACAGGTTGATTGTCAATCTTCTTCATTAGTCGCTCCGCCAAAAAAGCGGGGTTGATTTTTTCTATCACTTTGTTAAAATAAACCTGTATGGAGTGTAAAAAAGAACAAAATTTGAAGCGCTGTCCTTGCAGTTACCCTAATTGTCCAAGAAAGGGGATTTGTTGCGAATGCCTAAACACGCATTTGGTCAAAGGAGAATTGCCGGCTTGCTGTTTTTCAAAAGAAGCAGAAAAAAGTTATGATCGGTCGATTGAAAATTTCATTAGAGAACAAAGAGGGCTGTAATTTTATAACATCAGAGCATACTATTTGGCCAGGGGCATAGAAAGGTCGGGTTATTTAACTTAAAATTTAAAAACAAATTTATGGCGCAATCAATACAACAAGCAACTCTATTTCTGAATCAAAACGCTTGGGCTCTTTATTTAGTCGTTGTTTGGACGATAATTTGGAAGGGTTTAGTACTTTGGAAATCGGCTCGATCAAAAGATCTTTGGTGGTTTATCGCCCTTTTAGTGATTAATACTTTGGGCATCTTAGAAATTCTTTATTTCTTCATTTTTAGCAAAAGAAAATCATTACAGATAAAAATATAAATATGCAGCAGGAAAAGAAAAAGGCCTGGGTGGTGACGGTTGATATGGGCTACGGCCATCAGAGAACCGCTTATCCTTTAAGGGACTTAACGCCTGAGGGCAAAGTAATCAATGCCAATAATTATGAAGGAATCCCGCCAGAAGACAGAAGGGTCTGGGAAACAACTCGGGGTTTTTATGAGTTTATTTCAGATTTCAAAAGAATTCCTTTAATTGGCGATTTTTGTTTTGGTCTTTTTGATCAGTTTCAAAAAATCGCCGCTTTTTATCCAAAAAGAGACCTATCCAGACCAAATCTTTCTCTAAAACAAATTTTTTCCATGATCAAAAAAGGGTGGGGGAAACATTTAATTGAAAAATTAAAGGCTGAAAGCGGAGGGAAGCCGATACCCTTAATTGCTACTTTCTTCACTCCGGCTTTTATGGCTGAACATTTTAATTATCCAGGAGAAATTTATTGTGTGATTTGCGATGCAGATGTGGCTAGAACTTGGGCTCCTTTAAATCCCCAAAAAAGCAGGATAAAATATTTTACTCCAAATCATCGCACCGCCAAGCGGTTAGAGCTTTATGGGGTGAAAAAAGAAAATATTTTTTTAACCGGCTATCCAATGCCTAAAGAGGACATTGGCACAGAAGAAATGGAAGTTCTAAGACAGGACCTAGAAAGTCGTCTTTTGAACCTTGATCCGAAAAGATTATATTTCAGCCGCTACAGTGGTTTGATTAGAAAATATTTAGGTTATTTGCCTTCAAAAAGTAATCATCCGCTGACTTTGATGTTTGCGATTGGCGGAGCAGGCGCGCAGAAAGAAATAGCGATTAGTGTTATAAAAAGTCTGAAGAAAAAAATAAGAGGAGGGGAAATAAAAATTATTTTAGTGGCTGGAATAAAGAGCTTTGTCAGAGATTATTTTTTAGAAAAAATTGAATTCTTAGGATTAAAAAACTCTAAAAACATTGAAATTCTTTATGCGGAAAAGATAAACGATTATTTTGAAAAATTCAACCAGGCCTTGCGGACAACCGATGTTCTTTGGACAAAGCCAAGCGAGCTTTCTTTCTATGTCTCTTTGGGCATCCCGATTATTATTGCTCCTTCTATCGGCTCGCAGGAAGATTTTAATCGCGAATGGCTGCTGTGGCATCACGCCGGCAGAACACAGGATAATCCGAATTATACTGATGAGTGGTTTTTCGAATTTTTAGAAAGAGGCGAATTTGCCGACATGGCGATGCACGGCTTCATTGAAGCAGAAAAATTAGGAACCTTTAAAATTGGAAAGATAATTAGTAAAAATTTATGATCTGGTTAATCATCAGTCTGGTTGGTTATTTTTTACTGGCCATTGCCGGCTTGACTGATAAAATTTTGCTTAAAAAATCCATTCCCGAGCCAGTGGTCTATGCTTTTTATATTTCTCTTTTAAGCTTAATCGCTTTATTACTTATCCCTTTTGGCTTTGAGTTTCCCGGCTTTCATCTTTTGTTGATAAGTTTCGCCGCTGCTTTTATCTTCACTTTAGCTCTTTTACTTTTTTTCTCTCTTTTAAAAAAAGAAGAAGCTTCAAGGGTTATTCCTCTGGTCAGCGGACTGAGTCCGGTTTTTGTCTTTATCCTTTCCCGAAATTTTTTAGGCGAGAGTTTGTCTTTAAAGCAAATCTTAGCTTTTATTATTATTCTTATAGGAGGACTTTTGATCTCTTTGGAAAAGGGAAAGAAGAAGGAATCTCTATTTCAAAAAACATTTTTTTTAGGCCTGATTGCTTCTTTTCTCTTCGCTGTTTTTTATGTTTTATCTAAATATGTTTATTTGCATCATTCTTTTATCAGCGGTTTTATTTGGATAAAAATAGGCGGTGGATTATCAGCTTTAATTTTATTTTTGATTCCCACGCTCAGGAAAAAAATATTACAAAAAACAGGAAAACCAGATCTTCAAACTGGAAAAGTTTTTATTTTTGGCCAGAGCTGCGGCGCTTTAAGCAATCTTTTAATTAATTATGCCGTGGCAATCGGCCCTCTTTCTTTGATCAACGCTCTTCAGGGCGTTCAATACGGTTTCTTATTTTTAATGATTCTTGTTTTTTCTCGAAAATTTCCCAATCTTTTGGAAGAAAAAACGACACCTTTGATTGTTCTGCAAAAAACATTAAGTATTATTTTGATTAGTTCTGGAATCTTGCTATTATTTTTAAAAATATGAAAAAAAAATTTATGATTCTTTTAATTCTTATTATTCTTTTCCTTCTTTATTTG
>MNZE01000033.1 GCA_001873465.1 Parcubacteria group bacterium CG2_30_36_38
ATAGGAGAAGAAGGATATACTCATTGTCTAGAAAGGGGGACAAATGAAAATATTTAAAGCCGTGAAGATAGTGATAGGCATCTTGGCCGTTCTCGCTTGTGTTGTTGCCATTACTCATTGGACTAAAGGAGGCATACCAGCAGAAAGGGTTTTTTTAACAGGATATCTGATTCTAGCCACTATTGGCTACTGGATTGTCTGTAGACCAGTTAAGGCGTAATCAGAATAAGTCGAGAAAAATAAGCCGAGAATAGGAAACTATTTTCGGCTTTTCTTTTTCAAAGAAAAGAATATAATAAAATTGTCATTTTAAATTTTTTTATTATGTCTTTCTTATCTAAAATTTTCGGCGATCCAAATGAAAGAGAAGTAAAGAGGCAGTCGCCTCTAATTGAAAAAATAAATGGGCTGGAAAAAGAATTTGAGGGAATTGCGCTTCCTAAAAAAACAGAGGAATTTAAAAGGCGTTTGAAAGAAGGAGAAACGCTTGATGATATTTTACCCGAGGCTTTCGCCCTGGTTCGTGAAACGGCGAAAAAAACTCTTGCTCAGCGCCATTTCGATGTCCAATTGATGGGAGGCATTGTTCTCCATCAAGGAAAAATTGCGGAGATGAAAACAGGCGAGGGCAAAACTTTAACCGCCACCCTGCCTGCTTATTTAAACGCCCTTTTAGGCAAGGGAGTCCATATTATCACGGTCAATGATTACTTAGCCCGGCGCGATGCGGTTTGGATGGGCCAGATTTATTACAGTCTTGGTTTGTCGGTCGGCTGTTTGACTCATGAGGAGGCTTTCATTTATGATCCAGGCTTTATCGTGAAAGAGATAGAAGAAAAAGATAAAGAGAGAGACCTCGAGGGCGGATTTAAGGTTGTCCAAAGTTTTCTGCGGCCAGCATCTCGAGTCGAGGCCTACCAGGCTGACATTACCTACGGCACCAATAACGAGTTTGGCTTTGATTATTTAAGGGATCATTTAGTTTTAGAAAAAAAAGAAAAAGTTCAAAGAGGTTTTTGTTACGCGATTATCGATGAAATAGACAATATTTTAATTGACGAAGCGCGCACGCCTTTAATTATCTCCTCGCCCCATGAGGAAGCGGCTGATCTTTACGGCAAAATAGACAGATTGGCGAAAAATTTGTACGAAGGCGAGAAAACAAAAGAAGGAGAAGAAAAAGGAGACTATGTGGTTGATGAAAAAATGCACGCGGTTTATTTAACCCAGGTCGGCCAGAAAAAAATGGCTGATTGGCTGGGAGAAGATCCTTGGCAAATGAACAATGTGGTTTTAATCAGTCATATTGAATCTGCCCTGCTTGCCAATAGCAAATTATTCATCAAGAACAAAGAATATATTGTTAAAGATGGAGAGCTTCTGATTGTTGATGAATTTACTGGCCGTTTAATGCATGGCCGGCGGTATTCAGAAGGGCTCCATCAGGCGCTTGAAGCGAAAGAAGGACTGCGCGTTAAAGAAGAGTCAAAGACCTTAGCGACCATTACTTTCCAAAATTATTTTCGGCTTTATAAAAAATTAGCCGGGATGACCGGCACCGCTGCCACTGAAGGAGAAGAATTCCGCAAGATTTACAACTTAGATGTGGTGGCTGCTCCGACCAACAAACCGATGATCAGAAAAGATTCTCCCGATTTAATTTATCGGACGGAAAAAGCAAAAAATAAAGCGATTATTGAGGAGATAAAAAAGTGTTTCAACCAAGGCCAGCCGGTTTTAGTTGGGACGCGTTCAGTGGAAAGAAACGAATTTTTTTCTGAGCTGTTAAACAGGGAAGGAATTCCTCATCAGATCTTGAATGCCAAACAGCATGAGAAGGAAGGTCAAACTATTGCCCAGGCAGGCAAACTGAAAGCCGTGACCATTGCCACGAATATGGCTGGTCGAGGCGTGGATATTGTTTTGGGCGGCAATCCGCCGGACGTTGAAGAGCAGAAAAAAATTATAGAACTAGGAGGGCTTTATGTTTTAGGCACTGAGAGACATGAAGCGCGCAGAATTGACAATCAATTGCGCGGACGCTCTGGCCGGCAAGGCGATCCGGGCGTTTCCAGATTTTTTATTTCTTTAGACGACGATCTGATGAGAATTTTCGGCGGCGACACTCTGGCTTCAATCATGAAAACTTTTAAAGTGCCGGAAGAAGTGCCGATTGAGAGTAAGATGGTGACTGGCGCGGTGGCTCGGGCTCAGGAAAAAGTTGAAGGCTATAATTTTGACCTCAGAAAACATCTTTTGGAATATGACGACGTACTTAACAAGCAAAGAGAAAAGATCTATGCCTGGCGGGATGAAGTTTTAAAGAAGGAAAGGAATGAGTTGAAAGAGGAAATTTTTAAAATGGTTGATGAGGAATTACGCGAAGCATCAGGTCTCCCTTTGGCCGAGGCTATTTCAAGAATCAAAAATATTTTTCCCTTAGAACAAGTAAAAGTTGAAGATTTGGAGAATAAGTTGCCGGACGAGCTTTTTGACTTTTTTTCCTCCAGCGCTAAATCAGCTTATCAAAAACTCGAAGAAAATTTAAAATTGAAAGAGAAAGAAATTGGTTTGCCAGTTGAAAAATTTTTACCGGCATATGAAAGGGCCATGATTTTGCGCGCTCTTGATTATTATTGGACTGATTATTTAAGTATTTTGGAAAATTTAAAGCGGGGTATTGGTTTGCGGGCTTACGGCCAGCATGACCCTTTGGTGGAATACAAAAGAGAGGCTTATCTCAAGTTTAAGCAGCTTAATGTGATTGTTAGAAAGCAGGTTGTTTATTCTATTTATAGAATCGGTTTAACTAAGCCGCCGCCAGAAAAAAAAGAGCTGAAACTTTCCGGTCCGGAGAAAACTTCTGATGGTTCATCGTCTACTCCCTCAAAAAAAATCGGCAGGAATGATCCCTGTCCGTGCGGAGCGAAGCATAGCGATGGACGGCCAATAAAATATAAACATTGTCACGGGAAAAATATTTAATTAGTCGCTTAAATAAGCGCAGCCCCGTAGTGAGCTTTGCTCTACTACTGGGGCGGAAGCGGGAAGAAGTTCAAAAAGTGTCATGGGAAGTAGAAAGCAAGATGTTCGCGATAAAGAGAATAGCAGAGATAGTTGTTTACAACTTGTTTACAACTTTTAATTTTTGGAATATAATAAAGCTGTCAACTAATATGGCTATGGATATTAAATCTTTTATTTTAAAGAAATTGGCGAGAAGAGAAGAAATCAAGGTTTCAGACATTGTGGAAGAAACTGGTTTTTCGCGCGCTTATATTAATCGTTTTTTTCAGCAGCTGCGCGCTGAAGGCAAAATTATCCTTATCGGCAAGGCGAACCAAGCTCGTTATAGGTTGGCCGAGAAAAATGCCGTGGATAATGGACGTATGTCTATTTTAAGCGCTCACAGGATTCTTCAGAACAAGACTCTGTCAGAAGATGTGGCCCTGGAAGATATGAAACGCGAAACAGGGATTTTTTTAAATTTACCAAAAAATATTTCCAGTATTCTTGATTATGCTTTTACCGAGATGCTTAATAATGCCATTGAACATTCAAAGTCAAAAAAAATAGAGGTGTATTTAAAGCGAAGCGAATCAGACATCAATTTTAAAATTATTGATTGGGGAGTCGGAATTTTTAGAAACATTATGCAAAAGAAAAAGTTAAGTAATGAATTAGAGGCAATCCAAGATCTCATCAAAGGGAAACAAACTACAGCGCCTAAAGTTCATACTGGCGAAGGTATATTTTTTACCTCCAAGGCAGCAGATGTTTTAATTATCCACGGTTCCAATAAAAAGTTGATTTTTGATAATTTATTGAATGATATTTTTATAAAAGATGCCAGAACAATTGTAGGAACGAGAGTTTTTTTTACTATAAACCTTAAGTCGAACAGAAACCTTAGCTCGATTTTTAAAGCGTATTCTGGAAATGGTTTTGAGTTTAGTAAAACAAAGGTTGTTGTTAAACTTTTTAAGATTGGCGTTGATTATATTTCTCGATCGCAGGCGAGACGCCTGATAAGCGGTTTAGATAAATTTAAGAATATTGTTTTAGATTTTAAAGGCGTTGACACCATTGGACAGGCTTTTGTAGATGAAATATTTCGGGTATGGCAAAAGCGCTATCCAAATATAAAAATAGAGTATCTCAAGGCGAATGAGAACGTTAAATTTATGATAAAACATGTTTTATCGGGGGAGTAAAAATAAAATGATTAAAAAATCAAAAGTCGTAGTGACCGGAGGCGCGGGATTTATTGGCTCAAATCTGGTTGACGCTTTAATTGAGCGTGGTTTTAAAGTTCATGTGATTGACAACTTATCAGGCGGGAAAAAAGAAAATGTTAATAAGAAGGCGATTTTGCATATTAGAGACATTAGAAAACTCAAAGAGCTTAGGCCTATCATTAAAAACGCTGAATATGTGTTTCATTTGGCTGCCTTGCCTAAAGTTCAATATTCAATTGAGAATCCAATTGAAACTCATGAGGTCAATGTCTGCGGCACTCTTAATGTCTTGAAGACTTCGCAGGAAGCTAAAGTAAAAAGAGTAATTTACTCCTCTTCAACTGCTGTCTACGGCGATCCTGAAATTTTGCCTGTTAAAGAGAATATGGCAGCGGATCCAAAGAGTCCTTATGGTCTTCATAAATACATCGGAGAACTCTATGCTAAATTATGGAGCACTCTCTATGGACTTTCTACAATTTCTTTTCGTTATTTCAATGTTTATGGTCCACGTCTTAGTGCTGAAGGAGCTTATGCTTCGGTCATCGCCAAGTTTTTACAACAAAAAGCAAAAGGAAAGCCGATGACCATCACCGGCGATGGTAAACAGACTCGCGATTTTGTCTATGTCACTGATGTGGTAGAAGCGAACATTTTAGCCATGAAGAGCAAAAAAGTTGGAAAGGGAGAGGTTTTAAATCTTGGGTCCGGCAAGAATCAGTCTATTAATGAGATTGCTAAGCTGATTGGCGGTCCTGTTAAATATATACCTTCTCGATTTGAAATAAGAGATTCTTTGGCTGATATTAGTTTGGCCAAAAAGCTTTTGGACTGGATTCCTAAGACTACTTTAGAAAAAGGACTGGCTGAATTAAAGAAAACATATAGCGCCTCTTGACAAGCAAGTTAACATATGTTAACCTTTTATTATTAGTTAACGAAAAAGATTATGAAAAATAAAGAATTTCTATCAACTACGGAGTTGGCCGGGCTTCTCGGGATTAGCCGAATAGCAGTTTTTAAAAAAATAAAAAAAGGAGAGATTAAGGCCTTTAAAATAGGTCGAAATTTTGTTATCAAGAAAAGAGATTTAGATAATATTTTAGGCCGAACTTTAAGTGGAAAAGACAAAAAGGAAATTGAATTAGCAGTTAAAAAGGTCGTTAAAGAATATGGAGAAACTCTTAAATTATTAGGAGATAAATAATGAAGACACTTTCAATTTCTGATATCCAATTTATTGCCTTTAGATTAGCTAAAGATCTTTTAGAATATGATGAACCAATCCCACCATTTCAAACACGTTTTCCTAATGTCTTGGAAAGTTGCGTTGCTACTCCTTTCCAGAGGTTTCAAAAAAAATTACTTTATAAAGGACTTGTTGGGAGAGCGACCATCCTTTTTTATTTAATGATTAAAAATCACCCTTTTCAAAATGGCAATAAAAGAATTGCTATAACTGCTTTGCTTGTTTTCCTTTCCAAAAATAAAAAATGGTTAAGGGTTGACGGAAAAGAATTTTATAATTTTACTGTCTGGGTAGCGCAAAGCCCGGCTGATGAGAAAAACTATGTTGTTTTAGCCATAGAACAGTTTCTTAAAAATCATTTAATTAATTTTAATGTTTAAATAATTAAACCCCTTGAGGAGACGTTTTATTATATTATGCTTAAACAAATAAAAGAAATTTGTGAGAAATATAGTTTGAGACCCTGGCGGAGGCGGGGTCAAAATTTTTTAATCAGCCAAAAGATCTTAGAAAAAATTATTGAAATAGCTGATCTTAAAAAAGACGATTTGGTTCTAGAGGTCGGTCCTGGCTTAGGTTTTTTGACCGAGGAATTGGCAAAAAGAGCAAAAAAAGTTTTAGCCATTGAGATTGATAAAAATTTGGTCGGGATTTTAGAAGAAAGATTAAAAAATTATCAAAATACAAAGCCCCGTAGTGAATCTTATTCTACTACTGGGGTTGAAATCATTAAAGAAGATATTCTCTCGGCCGAAACAGAAAAAATTATTTTTAATTGGTTGAAAGAGAATTTAAAAGATAAAACCCCGACGCCAAAGGGTCGGGGCTCCGACCTTCAAAGCGTCGGAGGATATAAAATAGTGGCTAACCTGCCCTACAATATCACGAGCAGATTTTTGAGAATTTTTTTATCTTCAAAGTTTAAGCCAGAGTCAATGGTTTTAATGATTCAGAAAGAAGTGGGAGAAAGAATCATCGCAAAACCTCCGCAAATGAGTAAACTGTCCGTGATGGTCCAATTTTATACCCAGCCAAAAATAGTTTTTAAGGTGAAAAAAGAGAATTTTTGGCCAAAGCCGAAAGTGGAAAGCGCGATTTTGCGCCTTATTCTTTTTGAAAGGGAGAAAATTGATGAAGATAAATTTTTTAAAATACTCAGGGCTGGCTTTCTTTCGCCGCGCAAATACCTGCTTAATAACCTAGAAAAAGGAGGGGTCATAAAAAAGGAGGAGGGAGAAAAAATATTCAATCAATTAGGGTTTTCTCCTAAAATTCGGGCTCAGGAATTAAGCGTTGAAGATTGGCGGAAAATATACTTTACAATCTAATTTTTTTTGGTATATTTAAATTGATTTTTGATTTTTTATTATGCCTCGTAAAATCAATAAACCCCTTTTGTTTTGGCTGACAATTTTTAGCGTGATGGTCGTTATTTTTGGTTTTTGGCAGATCAGATATAATATTATCAGCCCTTTTAGAGCAGCAAAACCGGTTGGCCAGGTAAGCCAAGAAGATATCGTCGGTGTTTATAAGAATCTTGACACTGATAAAGATGGTCTGTCTGATTATGAGGAAATAAATAAATACGGCACCTCGGCCTTTTTACCTGATTCTGATGGCGATGGCGTGAGTGACAAAGAAGAAATTGATGCAAGTAGCAATCCTCTAAATCCGCAAAGTACGCCGACGAACAAAGGTTTGGCCGGAACCGGCGAAGGCTCAAGTTTGGTGCAGGAAGTTAAGCAAGAGATAGTCCCCTCCTCAGAAGAGATTTCTGCAACAGAAATTAGAGATTTACTTGTTAATAAAGGCGGTTTATCGCGAGAATTAGTTGATCAGATGCTCGACGAAGATTTAATTAAGTTATATAATGAAACTAAAAAAGAAACAGGCATTGACCTAAGTCAGCTCTCTAAAGAAGCAGTCAAATCAGAAAATCTCTCAGAAGCCCAGAAGATGGTGAGCGAAATGGATCCTAAAATTTTAAGGCAATTATTGATTTCTCAAGGGGTGGACTCAAAGATATTAGAAACAATTTCTGACGAGGATTTAAAAAATCTTTTTCTCCAAACTTTAGGACAAACACAATGATAAAGAGGAGAACCAGCCCTAGCTGGATATAATCTTTAAGGTATAAATAAAATGGATGAAATTTTAGAACCCTCTCAACATTTCGGAGCCTAGCCCCGTTAGAAAGTTCCTATCGCAGAGCATAATTATCTACAAGGTCGAATAAATTTTAATTAACGAATTTCAAAAATATGAACAAAAAACTTATAATCATTAAGAAAACAATTCGCAAGGGAACCCGAGAATCTGGTTGTTGTTTTACAAGTTGCGGTGGCTCACCACTAATACAGGTACCAACTAGAAAAAAAGAAACTTTAACTGTAAAGCGAATAAAAAAAGTAAAGTAGTAATAGTGATAACGTGCAATTTACATAAAATAAAGCCCGTTAAGAAACGAAGGCTGGTTAAAATTCGCAAAGAAAGAAAATATTTTTTGGCATATTTTATAGAGATGCGTAGAATTTTTGCTTTTGATAAAGTTGGCGCTCAAGTCGTCAATCTTTTTTTTAATCAAAATTTGAGTTTAAATCAAATTTCTCGAAAGACGAATTGTACCAAAGAAGAAATAGAGGAATTTTTAACAAAGCTGAAAAAAGAATTATTGACGTTATATGATGGCGGTTATCCGATCGTCGAACATGAACAAATGCTGACGCCAATTGCTGTGGAGCTGCAAATTAATAATCAATGCAACCTCAGATGCAAACATTGTTGCCAAGACAATTATGAAAAGATGATGCCCTATAATAATGTGTCCCAGATTTTAAAAATCTTATATCAAGCTAATGTTTTCGAAATAAATTTAGTCGGTGGCGAAATTTTTTTGCATCCCTATATTCTTGAAATTTTAGCTTTATGTGATAAATATGATTTTGCTGTAAATCTAGTAACCAATGCCACATTATTAGATGCTTCTCTAGTCAAAAGATTGTCGCGGTTTAGAAATTTAGCATTATTAATTAGCTTAGAAGGAGTGAGAGACGATAATGACAAAATTAGAGGAATCGGCGTTTTTAAAAAGGTTAACAAAGTAATCAAACAATTGAAAAAAAGAGGCATTCATTTTGAAATATCGACGACAATAAATGCTCAAAATATAATCAGATATCGTAAGATGATTGAATATGCCAATTCTTTCGGCGTGGCATGTAATTTTAATCTTTTCAAGCCGTTTCATGAGAGTCAAAAAAAACTGATACTCCAACCAACAAAATATTTTAAATTTGTTAACCACGTTTTAACTCTAAGAAAAAGAGGCGCTTTAGTCGGATTAACCAATGCTTCTATTGTCGCTTTTTTTAATAAGTTAAAGAAGCGGAATGAATGTCGTGCCACTCTTTCAGGATTAACTATTGATGTTGATGGCCACATGGTGCCATGTCCCTTTTTAAGACTAGCTGGATTTTATCAAAATGTTCTATTGCCTAAATTCAACAGAAATTTTTTGAATACTTGGAAAAATAACAAATATTTTAAAGAATTTCGTCGTCGCAATCTGCGAGAATGTCAGGTTTGTTCATATGTTTTTAATAAGAATATAAACGAACCAAGCCCTTATGGACTTATTGCTTTCAAAAAATGGTTGAAAAATAAAAAGAGCTAATAAAACTTAGTTGATTTTTATTTAAAATGAGAAACAGGAATTCATCATTTAGGTTAAACGTTAAATATAATTTAAAATTTATATTAAACAGGAGGATATATCTATGATAACTCTTAAAAATATTAGCAAAAATTTTGACGGAAAAATCGTTTTGAGAGGGGTTAATTTAACTATTGAAAGAGGGGAATTTTTAGCGCTAGTTGGTGAAAATGGGGCGGGTAAGTCTACCCTTTTAAAAATTGCAGCTGGAATTTTAGAACCAGACGAAGGCAAAAGAGAGATTTCGCATGAATTAAAATTTTTTTACTGCCCGCAAGAATTATTTCCCGCGCAACAGGAGATGACAGGAGAAGAATATGTACAAAGTCAGATAGAATCAGGAGTGCCTTTTTGTTGCAGTGACAACAGTCAAGTTATTACAGAATTCACATTATCTAGACAAAAATTGAAAATGCCTGTTAAATTATTAAGCGGAGGAGAGAAGGGCAAGTTGATGTTATGCGTGGCTGTATGTTCCCACGCAGACATTTTTTTGTTTGATGAGCCAACAAATAATCTTGATTTCCCAGCTTTGATTTTATTGGAAAGGTTTTTGAAATCAATTTCCGCTAGCGGCTTGATTGTTTCTCATGATAGAAAATTATTAAATAATTTAGTTCACGGTATTATTGAAATTGATTCGGAAAATAATTCTCTAAATTTTTACCCTGATTGCAACTACCAAAAATATGTAGAGGAAAAAAATAAAAATTTAGCAAAGCAGGAAAAAGATTATCAAAATTATCTTACAGAAAATAAGCGTCTTGAAAAATCCGCGCAGCTGAATCAGGCTAGGGCTCAAGAGATACAACGAGGGTCAAAAATTCCTCGTGATCATGATAAATATATAGTTGGGTTTAAAAAGGATCGCTCTAAAAAACTGGCTAGTTGTGCTTCTGTTCTCGAAAAAAGAATCAGTAGAATTAAGAAAATTAAACGGCCTCTCTCCCGCCTTCCTTTTAATTTAACATTTGAAGTTTCTCGAAGAAGCGGAGACGTTGTTTTGCGCTTTAAACAATTCCAAGCTATGAATGAATCGCTGAAGATTGGTCCCATCGATCTTGATGTTTTTTGCGGCGATCGGATTGCGATTCTTGGGGCCAATGGAAGCGGGAAAACTACCTTTTTGAAAAATTTTGTCGAAAAGGATAGTCATCAAAGCGGTTTTTCGATCGGTTCAAATGTGGAAATTGGTTATTTGCCCCAAGAAATTATTTTCTCCGAGAGTCAGAGCATCCTAAAATATTTTTCAGAGAACTCTGGTCTTGATGAAACCAATGGCCGCCGTATCTTGTTCAGATTTGGTTTTGAGGAGGGGGAGATAAATAAAAAGTTGATTCACTTAAGTCCAGGAGAAAAATCACGATTGATTTTAGCCAGTCTAATGGCCAGAAAAGCCAATTGTTTAATTTTAGATGAACCGACTAACCACCTTGATTTCGAGGCTTTAGATCGTCTTGAATCGGCTCTTCAAAATTTTTCTGGTACATTGATAGTTATTAGCCATGATCGATATTTTCTTGACCGCATCGGTGTCACTAGAACTTATTTGATGGACAACGGCCAGCTGAAATTGATCAAAGATTATCATGAGTATGAAGACAGCGTTTTGTCTTCACAATCAAGAGGAGCATCTGTCTAATCGACGTTCCTCTTTTTTACTGAGAACGTTCCCTTTGGCTGAAACGGCCAAATAGCGGAATCTCGACTTCTATATTAACATACTGTGCTGTTGACATAAATTATCCTTGACGAAGATTTAATTAAGTTATATAATGAAACTAAAAAAGAAACAGGCATTGACCTAAGTCAGCTCTCTCAAGAAGCAGTCAAATCAAAAAATCTCTCAGAAGCCCAGAAGATGGTGCAAGAAATGGACCCTAAAATTTTAAGGCAATTATTGATTTCTCAAGGGGTGGACCAGAAAGTATTAGAAACAATTTCTGACGAAACTTTAAAAAATTTTTTTCTCCAAACTTTAGGCTCGCCCTGAACTGTGTCGCCTTCAGCGATTCTGGTGAAGGGACAAACACAATAATATTTAAAGTTTGTGGGAAAACAAGAGATGATATGGAAATAAAAATTTTCAAGAGTAAAAAGATAAAAATAAGAGAACTTTCGAGAAAAGATTTAAAATTAGCCAGTAAATTTCAAGAATTTGATAATTTCTTAATTGAAGAAGGCGTTCAATTTTTTTTAAACAGAAAACAATCTCTGAAAGAAATAAAAGATCTTTTGAAAGATTCTCTTAATAATATAAGAAAAAAACAGCACATTTTTTTGGTAGCTGAAGACATAAATCAAATAATAGGTATCGCCGATATTATTTTAAGACCTGGTTGGACGAATCATGTAGGAGAGCTGGGAATATCAGTTAGAAGGGGTTATCGCGGTGAAGGAATAGGAACATATCTCCTTAAAAAGTTAATAAATTTAAGTCAAAGAAAATTAAGGCCGAAACCGGAAATTATAAGATTAAGTGTTTTTCCAACAAATAAACTTGCTATTAATCTTTATAAAAAATTTGGCTTTAAACGGGTTTGCAAAATTCCCAATCAAATAAAATTTAAAAATAAAATATTAGACGAGATAATCATGCTTCTAAATTTAAAAAGGTCTGAAAAATAATAAATTTATTAAATTAAAAATATGTGTTGGGGTAAAAAGGGTTGTCCTAAAGCGGCAACAAAGAAAATAAAAGGCAAAACAAACAAAAAGCGTGGGTCTAAAAAATAAAAATCTTTTTCCCAAAAGGGTGAATTGGTTTATCACGAACAAGTGCAATCTAAAGTGTAAATATTGTTATCTCCCTCAGTCATTTTGGTCGCAAAAAGAAAAAGTCTCTATCAAAGAGTTATTTTTTGCTTTAAGCAATAAAAATATTTCTCAAATTGATATATTAGGGGGTGAACCGTTTTTAGAAAAAGAAAAATTAATTTTTATTTTTCGAGCTTGCCAAAACTCTAGAATAAAAATAAAAAGTATTAGTACGAATGGAATAATACTAGATAATGAAATTCTATCAGAATTACGGAAAATTAAAGGACTCGTCGTTCAAGTAAGCTTAGACGCTTCTACTCCTCAAACGTATAAAAAAGTAAGAGGTTTCCCATATTTTTTAAAAGTAGTAAAGAATATTAATCTACTTGTTAAAAACAAGATTAGAACAATTTTAAGTTTTGTTATCACAAAAGAAAATCGGAAAGAAATAAAAAGTTTTATAAAATTATCTGAAGAATTGGAAGTGGAAGGCGTATCTTTTGGCGCATTTGTACCAGTGGGGAGGGGCGGGTATATTGAGAATTTAATGATTAGCTTTGACGAGATACATGGTATTTTAAGGTTAATTGAAAATATTAAGTCATCTTTAAAAATTTTTGGGATAAAAGAAAAAGGATGCTCGGCTGGTACAAAAGAAATAGCAATGTTACAAAATGGCGATTTATATCCTTGTGGTTTGTTGATCTCGTTTAGAGAGGCTAAAATTGGAAATATTTTTAATAATAATATTTTTTTAAATAATAAATGGTTTTTGAAATTCATTAATTTAAAACCCCCTCCACTTTGTCATTCTTGCTCCTTACCTTCTCTATGCTGCGGTGCTTGTAAAGCCTTTATTTATAAAAAATCTTTAAATACAAAAAAATATATTAACTATCTTAAATTTCCTTGTAAAAATTTAACATAATACAAGTTCAGAAATAGCAGATGGGGAAGTCTTGAGGTTGGATATGACCTTCTCAAAATGGGACCGCGGGTAGATTTTTTTGAGATTCAGAAGATATCTTAAAATTTTGAAAAAATAGAAAATAGCTCTATTTTTGGTTTATAAAATTTAGCTATGTCCTTTGAGAAAAATTTTTTAGAACATTTTAAAGAAACAGAATATAAGGAAGCTGAAACTAAGTTAATTTTACAAGACGTGTCAAAAAGATACGGCGATAGAATATTATTCAAAGATTTATCTCTAACAATATACAAGGGAGATAAGATTGGTTTAACAGGAGAAAATGGTGCCGGAAAAAGTACTCTTTTGAAGATTATTACAGGGGAAATTGAGTCAGATTCCGGCACGGTCAGCCGTCCTAAAAACGTTCAAATAGGATATATGGCCCAAGAAATAAGAGAGAAAATCGACGAAAAGGAAATAATTCGCGATTTTATTTTGGAAGGGAGAGGATTGGTTAAATTGAAAAAAGAAATTACTGAGATTGAAACAGTCCTCGCCTCAAAAAAAATTAGTCAAGATAATGAAAAGAAAATATTCAAAGTTTATGGTGATTTATTGGAAGAATACGAGAAGAGAGAAGGTTATACAGCAGAATATGAAATAGAGAATATTATGAAAGGATTAAATCTTGATAAAATTGATTTAAATAAAAAAATGATAGACTTGAGCGGAGGCGAAAAAAACAAAATTGCTTTTGCAAAAGTATTGTTTTCTAAATGTGATCTTTTGTTACTTGATGAGCCGACTAATCATATAGATAAAAGTTCGACCGATTGGTTATCAAATTATTTAAAAATTTGTCCAGGAGCGGAAATTATCATTTCTCACAATGAAGAATTTCTTGATCCGATTGTTAATAAAGTGTTGTTTTTGGATAAACAGACAGGAAAAGCGAAGGCGTACAGAACGGGCTATTTTAATTTTAAAAAGTTGCAAGCAGAGGAAAACGTGAGAAGAGAAAAAATTTTGAAAAAAACAGATAGAGAAATCGGAAAACTTAAAAAATTTATTGAAAGATTTAGAGCTGGTTCTAGGTCCACTCAAGCCAAAAGCAGAGAGAAACAATTAGAAAAGATAGAAGAACAAAGGTCTGTTTTAGAAACGCGAAAGAGAAGGGAAATGAAGATAGATTTTCAGCCAAAACGAGAAACAGGACATGTTCCTTTAAAAATAAAAAAATTGACATTCAATTATAAAGACGCAGAGAAAGAAGTTTTAAAAGATTTGGAATTTGAATTAACAGCGAGAGAAAAAATGGTAATTGTTGGTCCTCTGGGGGCAGGAAAATCCACCTTATTAAAATTAATTAATGGCGACTTAAATGACTATCAAGGACAAGTTAAATTTGGTTATAATGTTGACAAGGGATATTATGCTCAAGAACAAGAAAATTTAAACCCAAATAATAATTTAATAGAAGAGATAAAAACGGTTGCTTCTAAGTCCGAGCAAGAAATACGTGGCATTTTGGGCAGATTTTTATTCACCGGCGATTCTGTTTTGCAAGAAGTTAAAACATTAAGTCCGGGAGAAAAAAGCAGATTATCGTTGGCCAAGCTTCTGTCGATGGAACCGAATTTATTGTTGCTTGATGAGCCAACTAATCATTTGGATATGTCTTCAAAAAAAGTAATTGGATCGGTCTTAAAAAATTATAAAGGGACCATTCTTGTAACAAGCCACGATACTGAATTTTTGAAAGAGTTGCAACCAGACAAAATTTTATTTCTGCCCCAAGGGAAAATTGATTATTTCGACGAAGAGAAATTAGATTATATTAAAAAATTGGAAGAGAGAAAAAATTTTTAATAAATTGAGAAAATATAGAATTTTTATACTTTTTTATCCTTGACGAAGATTTAATTAAGTTATATAATGAGACTAAAAAAGAGATAGATATTGATTTAAGAAAGATGCCATAATCTCTAAAGTTTATGGATAAGCAGCTGAACAATAAAAATAGAAGTTTTAAAACCACGATTAGCCTCGCGCTTTTGGTGGTTATTTTTCTTTCCATTTTAGGCTCAGGCTTATTGTCGCCACGGCCAGTCAGGGCCGCGGGCATGCCGGTGATGGATATTTGGCAGGAAATATGGACATACTTGCAGGACAAAGTGCTGAAGCCGGTGGGAGCAGTGCTTTACAAAAATGTGGTGGGCAATTTTCTTGGCCAGTTAGCCGAAGAATCAGCGACCTGGTTAGGCACTGGCGGCAAAGAAGGCAACCCTCTTTTTATGACTGAACCGGGCTATTGGGAAAAAATGGGAGACAACATCGCTGGTGAATATATTAATCAATTAGCTAAAAGTACTGGCTTTATCGATAAATCGCTTTGTGATCCGATTGATCCTTTGCTGCGTTTTAATCTTATTGTTTCGCTTGATCCTGCTTTTCGGGCTAAGCGATGGAAAGAAACAGAGATGTGCTCTTTATCTCAAATCAGCAAAAGGGTTTCGGCCTTGAAGTGGAATGACGTCTTTGATATCTCTGCCAGTTTAGAGTCAGGCACCGCTCAACGCTATAAAACAGATTTAACAACTTTAATTGGATTTGACAGATATTTAACTGATCGGCATAAAAGAAATCCTCAGGGAGAATTGAAAGGGTTATTAGATATTGCTGATGGCTTTGAATCGATCCAGAATGGTTTTGAATTAGAAATGAACGAGATAAAAAAAGCTAAAGAGGCTGGTGATGAAGTTAAGGCCATAAATTTAATTCAAGGATATGATCCAAATTATTATTTAAAAGCTTTAGCAGTTCAAAAGAAAAACATTGTAGA
>MNZE01000020.1 GCA_001873465.1 Parcubacteria group bacterium CG2_30_36_38
AGATAATTTATGAATGGAGGCTCGGTGCGGGATTAGTACAGTGGTAGTACACTTTCTTCTTTACCCCGTTAAATTTTGCGGGTATGGTTCAACGGCAGAACATATCCTTCCCAAGGATAGGATACGGGTTCAATTCCCGTTACCCGCTTAGTTTCAGAGCAAAATTTTTACGGGGCCAAGGAAGAGATACGGGTTCGATTCTGGTATTCCGCTTTGCCGGGGTAGCTCAGTGGTAGAGCAGGGCTTTCGTAAAGCCAAGGTCGGAGGTTCAAATCCTCTCCCCGGCTCTTTTAATACCGAGCTTTTGGGAAGCAAAAGCGAGGGGTAAGAAGAGATTTACCTCTTCGCATTTCGGAGAATTAGTGGTATATTATCTAAAAGAGCATGCCAGATTTAGCTGAAAAAATCGAAAATTTAAAAGAAAGACTCCGTCATTTGGAGGACTGTCTTTGACATTGCCAAGAAACGCCAGAGAATAAAAGAATTGGAGGAGGAAATGCAGAATCCCAATCTCTGGAAGGATAAAGAGAAAGCGGTAAAAGTTACTAAAGAGTTATCAGAACTTCAGCAAGAGGTTTCCGAATTTGAGGCAATCAAAACCGAGGAAGATTTAAGAAAAATTGAGATGCGGGTATTTCTTTCAGGGGAATACGACAAAAATAATGCCATTTTATTAATCACTGCCGGAGCCGGTGGTCAAGATGCCCAAGATTGGGCAGCGATGTTGTTAAGAATGTATGAAAGATATTGCCAGAGAAAGGGATATAAAGCTGCTGTATTGCATCAGTCTTTTGGGGAGGGAGGGGGACCGGAAGGAAGAATTGGCATAAAATCTGCAACCCTGGAAATTAAAGGACCATTCGCCTACGGTTTTTTTAAAAAAGAAACCGGAGTGCACAGATTAGTTAGAATCTCTCCCTTTTCAGCAAAATCCCTTCGTCATACCTCCTTTGTTTTAGTTGAAATTTTACCTGGAATTGAAAAAGAGGAAGAAGCCGAAATCAAAATTAAACCGGAGGATTTAAAAATTGATTTTTACCGAGCTTCCGGACCCGGCGGTCAGTACGTTAATAAAAGAGAAACTTCAGTTAGAATTACTCACCTGCCAACAGGTTTAATAGTTGCCTGCCAGTCAGAAAGGTTACAGGGATTAAATCGGGAGAAAGCGATGAAGATTCTGGCCGCCAAACTTCATCAGCTGAAGAGAACAGCTGCCGAGGAAGAGTTAAAAAAGATTAAAGCCGCCGCAGGGCGAGCCTCGCCCGCCGGGCGGGGAGAGAAAATTTCAGCTAGCTGGGGAAACCAAATTCGTTCTTATGTTTTGCATCCTTACAAGATGGCAAAAGACTTAAGGTCAGGGGTTGAAACTTCTGACGTTGAAGGAGTACTAGACGGAAATTTAGACGAGTTTATTGAAGAGCAAGTTTTTGCAGAGCAAAGGTCAAAGAGGTAAACCTCTTTTCCATCTTCGTTTTCGCTAGTCGAAGAAATAAATTTCTTCTCCACCCTTCATTGCCATTCGGGTATGCGAAAACTTGATAAACGAAGATATTTAATTAAATGATTAAATTCCAAGAAGTTACTAAAATTTTTCCCACCAATTCTCCGAATGGGTACCCGACCACTGCTTTAGATAACATCTCTTTTGAGATTAAACCGAAAGAGTTTGTTTCGATTGTTGGTAGGTCAGGCGCGGGAAAAACAACTTTATTGCGACTTTTGATGGCTGAAGAAAAACCAACTCGAGGTCAAGTTTTTATTGACGGCCTTGATATTCATAAAATCAAACCAGGAAAACTACCCGCGGTTAGAAGGAGAATTGGGGCGGTCTTTCAAGATTATAAATTGCTTCCTTCCAAAACGGCCTATGAAAATGTTGCTTATGTTATGGAGGTGATTGGTGCCGATGACCTTGAGATTGCCAGGGATGTGCCGGAAGTTATAGAAATCGTTGGTTTAACTGAAAGGACTAATAATTTTCCGGTCGAACTTTCGGGCGGCGAGAAACAACGGCTATCTATTGCCAGGGCTCTAATTCATCGGCCGGAAGTGATTTTAGCTGATGAGCCAACGGGAAATCTCGACCCTTACAATACCTCAGACATCATTCGCCTTCTATTAAAAATTCACGAATTGGGTACTACTGTAGTTTTATCTACCCATAACAAAGAAATAATTAATAAATTAGGGAAGAGAGTAATTACCTTAGAGAATGGGAAAATAATCAGAGACGAAGAAGAAGGTCGTTTTATCCTTTAAATATGTTTACTTCAATTAAAAGAATATTTAAATCGGGTTGGCAAAGTTTTTCTCGAGACGGAGATATAGCAGCAGCTAATATCTTTATTATGACAATGACAATTTTGCTGGCAACCTCCCTTTTTCTTTTTAAAGACATCAGTCAAATTTTAATTTCAGCCATTCGAGAAAAAGCTGACATCTCAGTTTATTTTAAAACAGCCGCTCAAGAAGAAGATATTTTAAATATTCAGGGAGAACTTTCTAAAATTCCCGAAGTAAAGGATGTGGAGTACGTCTCAAAAGAAAAAGCCCTAGAAGATTTTATCCAAAGGCACAAGGATAACCAAGTTTTGATGGGGTCGTTGGAGGAAGTGGGAGGAAACCCTTTTTTAGCTGCTCTAAACGTTAGGGCCTTTGAGGCCAGTCAATATCAGGCAGTAGTAAATTTTTTAGACGCCACCCTGGAACCTGTTTATCAAAACCTTATTGAAAAAGTCGATTACTATCAAAGAAAGCCGGTGATTGAAAGAATTTTTGCCCTAACTTCTGGGGCGGGAAAGGTCGGAATTTCCCTCTCCATAGTTTTAGCAATCGTCGCTATTTTAGTCGCTTTTAATACCATCAGATTAGCAATTTTAAATCAGGCAGAAGAGATTAAAATTCAAAGATTAGTCGGCGCTTCCAACTGGTTTATCCGGGGCCCCTTCTTGGTTCAGGGGGCAATCTCCGGAATAATCTCTACTTTGATTTCTCTTTTAATTTTCGCTCTAATTTGCTGGTTTTTAGGCCCAAAAATTGAATTTTTATTTTCCGGTCTTAATGTCTGGAAATTCTTCACCGGTAATTTCTTCACTATCATTTTGATTCAACTATCCACTGGTATTTTACTGGGCGCAATCTCCAGCTCCATCGCCATCAGAAAATACTTGAAAGTGTAAATCTTGCGGGGTCTGCTAATGGTAGGCAAGTGGCCCCTGGAGCCATTAATCTTGGTTCGAATCCAAGCCCCGCAGCCTGAATAGTCGGATACGAACTTATTTTCTTGAGGAACCCCCCATTTTTGGTGAGGGGGGAGCGAACTTGTTTCGCTCCTGCCAGAAAAATTTGCCCTGCCTTGTGATAACAAGGCAGGGCTTTGTTTGGTTTGAGAATTTTCCGAATTTTCCGAATAAAATAGGTTAATTTTGACGGTTTCTTTGGAGTAAAGAATATCTTTAATAAATCTTTTTGATAAAAGATTTCTTTCAACCCCCCTTCTTTGAGAAAGAAAAGAGAGAAAAGATTTTAGGACAGAAACTATGCTTTCCGGCTCCAATTTGGAGCATACCTTCGTTAGTTCGTATCCAGCCCGGTGGGGTGGACTTGAACTTTTGAACTCAGGGTTCAAACTTTTTAAGCCATGGTTTAGCTTAAAAACAAGATTATCTATGTAATCTTGGTCAAGAGAAATTCTTTCTAAATTTTCCAAAATATATTCTTCCAATCTATTATCGGTTCGATTGTTTTTGGCTACATTAAACATTACGGCGACTTGATTGATTTGATTATCGGTATTGCTTTTATTATCGTTTCCTTGCGAATGCTTTATGAAGGATTATTTGCCAAAGCCAAAGCGGCTGAACCGGTCCCGCAAATTCCCGGTAAGCCATTATCTAAAACAATTTTAGGTTCGGTTATTGGCACTTTAACTGGCATTATTGGTTTGGGCGGCGGCTATGCTTTAGTTCCCTCTTACATTTATTTTCTTAAAGCACCGGTGAAACTGGCAATCGGCACTTCTATGGCCGCTTTTGTCTGGATGGCTTTGGTTGGCGCATTCTTTAAATTCTTCCAAGGCGTGGTCAATATTCCGGTGGCTATAACTTTAGGAATCGGCGCTTTGATTGGCGCAATTTATGGAGCGAAATTAGTGGCGAAATTTAAACCAAATGTTTTAAAAACCTTGTTCGGATTACTATTTTTGTATGTTTCTTTAAAGTATATTTTAATTTATTTTGGCGTTTATATATGAAGGAAAAAATCGCCGCTATTTCAATATTGGCAAACATAATCTTAGCGGGAGGTAAAATCATTGTCGGGGTGTTTTCGGGCTCGGCCGCCATTTTGGCCGAAGGTATTCATTCTTTCATGGATATTTTTTCCTCCGCTGTTGGCTATATTGGAATTAGAGTATCTAAAAAACCAGAAGACCAAAAACACCCTTACGGTCATTATAAATTTGAGGTTCTGGCCGGTACCATTATTACCTTGATTCTTTTGGCAACCGGTGCAGGAATTATTTACGAGGCCTATCAAAAATTTTTAAATCCTTCTTTAATAAAAATACCGATTTTAGCTTTCGGAATAATGATATTCTCGGCGGTTGTTAATGAAATAATGGCTCGTCTCAAAATTCATTTTGGCAAAAAAGAAAACTCAATAGCCTTGCTTTCAGATGGAGCCCATTCCAGAGTTGATGTTTATGCTTCGCTTGCCGTTTTTGCTGGTTTATTTTTAACAAAATACTGGATTTATACTGATTCTTTGTTAGCTTTTTTAATTGGCGCTTATATCATTAAAAAATCTTTTTCTTTAGGCAAAGAAGCGGTTGATTCCTTGCTTGATGTTTCGGCTGGCAAAGACGTTGAAGAAAGAATAAAAACAATCGCCAAAATTCAGAACATTGAAATTTCATCTTTAAAGACCCAGAAAAAAGGTTCGGCTGTCACCGCTAATTTAGAAATAAAACTGCCGAGCAATCTAAAGGTAGAAGAGGCGACTAAAATTTCCGATAGTTTAAGAGAAAAACTTATAAAAGCAATGGAGAATCTTCAGTATGTCGCCATTCAAATCACAAGTCATGAAGTGGAAACTGGATTTTATAAGCCTGAATTTGGCAGAGGATTTGGGTGGCAGAAAAAGGGCAGGTTTAGAGGAGAGGCTGAAGGGGCAAAAGGCGGAGGGCCTGGCGGCTACTGTGTTTGTCAGAAATGTGGATATAAAATGATTCATGAACGTGGTATTCCGTGCTCTACGCTTGAGTGTCCAAAATGTAAAATTAACTTAACAAGAGAATAATATGGCAAGGCCAATAAAACCAAGAAGAGTATTGTTTGACCCAGACGT
This sequence comes from Parcubacteria group bacterium CG2_30_36_38, assembly GCA_001873465.1. Classification (GTDB taxonomy): domain Bacteria; phylum Patescibacteriota; class Patescibacteriia; order UBA2591; family CG2-30-36-38; genus CG2-30-36-38. The sequence continues at coordinate 5,347 of MNZE01000020.1, forward strand.
GGTCTATTTCAAGCCAAGAGCTGTGCCTTTGTCTATGCTGGAGGAGGTTGATTTAAGTATAGATGAACTTGAAGCTTTGCGACTTTGCGATTTGGAGGATTTTGAGCAAGAAGAGGCGGCAAAGAAAATGAAAATTTCCCAAAGCACTCTTCAACGAATTTTAACTTCTGCTCGTAAAAAGGTTGCTGAAGCCTTAATCGGGGGTAAGGCTATAAAGATTAGAAAAGGATAATCAGCAAAAAATCGCCATTTTGGCGGTTTTTTGATATACTGAAACCAGTGTAATTATCTGGAAAATGCCAGTGAATCCGCTATTAAACAATTTCTAACGTTTTCCAACTCCCGCAGCCACTAAAAAATCGCCGATCCGCCTTCTGGCGGAGGCGATTTTTTGATAGAATAAAATAAATTTTATGTTGCATAAAGGTTTAAGCGAAAAACGAGTTTTAGAGTTGAGAGAGAAATTTGGCGAAAATGTAATTCCTTTTAAAGAAGAAGCCACTTGGCTTTCTATTTTATTTTCTCAGCTTAAAAGTCCTTTAATTTACATTTTAATAATTGTTGGTTTGATTTCTCTAATTTTAAAAGAATACTTCGATGCAGGTTTAATCGGGTTTGTAATCATTATCAATGTCTTAATGGGATTTTTCCAAGAATATAATGCTAAGAAAACATTAACTGCCTTAAGAAAAATTTTAAAACCAAAAACAATAGTTATAAGAGCGGGTCAAAGAAAAGAGATAGAGGTGAAAGAATTAGTTCTAGGTGATTTAGTAGTGTTGGGTTCTGGTGATAGAATTCCAGCCGATGGCAAATTGATTGAAGGAATGAGTTTATTAATCAACGAAGCAATTTTAACTGGCGAGGAAGAAGCGGTGACAAGAACTGAAAAAGAAGGAAGCAGTCTTTTATTCATGGGTACAACCGTAATTTCTGGAAGGGGAGTGATGGAGGTGATAAAGACTGGGAAAGAAACTGAAATGGGAAAGATTGGAAAAAGCTTGACAGAAGTAAAAGAAGAAAAAACGCCTCTCCAAATAAAATTAGAAATTTTTTCTAAAAATTTAGCCGTTATAGTTCTTTTCGTTTGTTTGGTTATTTTTATCCTTGGGGTTTTCCATAAAGAAAATCCTTTTGAGATGTTTAAAATGGCAGTAATTTTATCAATAGCAGCAATACCCGAGGGACTGCCAATAGCAATAACAATGATTTTAGCTTTGGGAATGCGGAGAATTCTAAAGAGAAATGGATTGGTAAAAACTTTACTTTCTATTGAAACCCTAGGTTCAACTTCAGTCATTTGTACCGATAAAACCGGAACCTTAACCGAAGGAAAAATGAAAGTTGTTAAAACAGATTTTTTAGATAGAAAAAAGACATTACTTGCTTTAATCTTAAACAATGAACAAAGAAGCAGTGTGGAAGTTGCTATTTGGGAATATGTAAAAAATGAAAAGGAACTTGATCCTCAAGAGGTCTTTGACCGATCAAAAAGGATTTATGAAGAGCCATTTGATAGCGAAAAGAAATATTCAATGACTATAAATGAAGCAGAAGGAAGAGAAAATGCATTTTTAATGGGAGCTCCTGAAATTATCCTTTCCTTTTGTCAGATTTTAAATGAAGAAAAAAATAAAATTTTAGAAGAAATTGAAAAATGGGCAGATGAGGGGTTAAGGATTTTAGGGGTGGCTTTTAAAGAAAAAGGGGATTTAAAGGAGAAAAAAGAATTTTTTTGGCTTGGATTAATAGGTATTGCCGACCCAATCAGAAAAGAAGCAAAAGAGGCAATTTTGACTGCCCGGAGAGCCGGTATCAAAGTTAAAATAGTAACGGGAGATTATCGCAAAACTGCTGAAAGAGTGGCGAAAAACCTTGGATTTAAATTGGAGCCGAAAAACATTTTAGAGGGTCCAGAATTAGAAGTCATTTCCGAGGACGAATTGAAAAAGAGGATAGATGATATAATATTGTTTACTCGGGTTACTCCTCATCAAAAACAAAAAATAGTTAAAGTTCTTCAGGAGAAAGAAGAGGTGGTAGCGATGACTGGAGATGGTGTTAATGATGCTCCGGCACTCAAGAAGGCAAATATTGGGGTAGTAGTAGGCACCGCTTCCGATGTTGCCAAAGAAGCAGCAGATTTAATTTTACTTGATAATAATTTCAAAACTATAGTGGCTGCCTGCGAAGAAGGCAGGTTAATCTTTTCTAATATCAAAAAGACAGTTGGTTATGTGCTTTCTAATTCGTTTGCCGAAATCGCCTTAATTTTTGGTGCCGTTCTTTTGAACCTTCCTTTTCCTTTAACAGTTGTACAAATTTTATGGATTCACCTTATCTGTGATGGGCCTCCAGATTTAATGTTGGCTTTTGAGCCAAAAGAGAAGTTATTAATGGCAAAAACTCCAAAGAATATAAAAAAAGAAGAGATACTCAGTAGTTTTACGAAGTTTTTAATCTTGGCTGTCAGTTTAGCTGCTGGTATCTTGTCTCTGTTCTTGTTCTGGCGTTTAGGAATAAGAGAGGGAAATTTAAATCTTGGCCGAACTATTGCTTTCGCTACCATAGCCAGCGTTAGTTTAGTTTATATTTTTGCTTATAAAAATCTTAAAAAACCAATCATCGAGACGGAAAGCTTTTTTCAAAATAAATTTATGTTTTTTGGAGTAGCTTATGGATTTTTACTCCTTTTTCTGGCAATTTATTTACCGTTTTTCAATAAAGTTTTAGGAACTATTCCCCTAAGGCCATTTCACTGGTTATTGATTTTTGCTGTTGCCCTATTTATTACTTTAATAGTTGAATTAGTAAAAATTTTTTCTAATCTTACCACTAAGAAAAAATAGATAGGATAACGAAAGAGGGTTATGGTTTAACTAGAACTGGCATCTTAAAACACTCTTTAGTGTTCATAAAATAGGTTCTAATAGCGTTCAGGCCCCGCAGCCAATGTCAATAGATACAAAGAATCGCCTTTTGGGCGGTTTTTTGGTAGAGCTTGATTTTTTTAGGAAGAGTTGTAGGGTTTGATTAAGGAAAGTATTATTATGGTAAATCTCACTATAAAATTGATTATTATAAGTGCCATTGTTATATCTATTTCAGTAATAGCTGCATCTTCTTTGACACAGAAATATGGGACAATACTAGTTACTGTTTCAATAATTATTGGTGCAATAGTAGCAATGGCGATTAATATTGCGTATTGGCTTCGAAAATCTCATTTATCGAATCGCCAATAGGCATAACTTTTTTATTTCTTCCAGCTCAAATCTAGGATGTAAATGTACTTATCTAACCGCTGAAATACGGTTCTAACGTCGTCCATTAGGGGCAGCATCCTTTAGCTCGGTTCGAGAGACCGAGCCGCGTTAATTGACTTTTTTTAAATAATAAGTTAGTATACAAGATAGTAAGTTTCTTATTTCTTCTTTCCTCTTTCCTTACATAAACAATCAGAGCACATAAATTTTATGTGCTCGACCGAGCACTAAAATACTTTAGTGCTTTGGTACGATGTAAGATAAATAGATAGATAAATAAGATTGGTCGGCTTACTTAATAAATTTTTGTGTAAGGAAAAAACTATGGCAAAAAAATTGTTCGTTGGTGGAATGTCTTATGAGACCACCGAAAACACTTTGAAGGAAACATTCTCGAAGGCCGGAACCGTTGAATCAGCGACTATTATCGTTGACAAAATGTCCGGTCGTTCCAAGGGGTTTGGTTTTGTCGAAATGTCGT
>MNZE01000004.1 GCA_001873465.1 Parcubacteria group bacterium CG2_30_36_38
CTTCGTTTTTTTATTTTGTATTGTCATTTTACATTTTGCTGTCGCCTTTGGCGACTCCCCGTAGGGGCCTATTTACATTTTTATTTTTCACCTGGGCCAGACCAATAAGCCGAATTTTGTATTAGCGACTATTTCTCTGGGATCAGTATTACTACTGAACTCAAGCGACCTACCAAATTTGGTCTTGCACTCGGATAAGGATTTAGCCGTTTCACCTCCGACGTTTAGATCGGAGCTCGCCCTAATCCATCTTGTGATGGACGGGCGTCCGAACTCTTTCGAGTTCTAGGACGTCTCTGTTCGCACCTCTCTCCCAACCTAGATTGGGAAGGAAGGGTATTACCCTTTACCTTTCCACCTGTTTTTTCCATTTTAAGGAAAAGACAAGATATGAGTGTTCGGACTTTCCTCCCCTTAAGGGGCAGTCGCTAGCCCGACCCAGGCATCTTAATTTTAACAAAAAGTATAGAAAAATCAAGGCATAGACATATTTCTTTTTTAAAAAATTATGCTAAAATTAAAACATGCGGAAAACAGAGTTATTTTATACTTCACTTTTAGTTTTTCTTGATTATTTAATTTTACTTGTCTCGGGGCTCTTGGTTTATTATTTGAGATTCGCAACTTTAGTTGCCCTGAGGCCAGTGATTTACCAGCTGCCATTTTCTCAATATTTGATTTTGATTTTAATTAATGCCGCTATTTGGATTGGCATTTTTTCTTTAACCGGTCTTTATAGTTTAAGTGAAAAAAAAGGATTATCCAAAGAGATGGCCCATATTTTTATCGGCTGCTCTGCCGGGACGATGCTGATTGTTCTTTTTATTTTTTTCAGCCAGAAATTATTTTCTTCTCGCTTTCTAGTCGTAGCCAACTGGTTAGTGGCAATTATTTTTTTAGATCTGACCCATTTTTTTGTTAATTTAATCAAAATTAATGCTTACAAAAAAGAAAAGGGGTTGGAGCCAGTGATTGTTTTTGGCAAAGGAGAAGAGACAGAAAGGATAATTTCAAATTTAAAAAATAAAAAAGAATTTGGCTATAAAATTTTAGGTCATTATTTTTCCGTGGACGAACTGATCAAAGACTGGCAAGGCAAAGCTTATGACATCTCCCAGATTATTCAAACAGATCCAAGCCTTGCCAAAGAAGAGAGTCTGGAACTAATTGAATTTTGTAATGAACATCAAATTATCTTTAAATATACCACTGATTTATTCGGCGCCTTATCGAGTAATGTTAGAACCGAATATTTAGCCGACATTCCAGTCATAGAAATTCAGCGAACTGGCCTTCAGGGTTGGGGTAAAATTTACAAGAGAGTTTTTGATTTTATTTTTGCCGCTTTAAGTTTAATTTTTTTTCTGCCTTTATTCTTGTATTTATCCTTGATTATCAAATTTGATTCCGAGGGGCCGGTTTTTGTCTTTTTAACCAGGATAGGCGAGAGAGGCAAAACTTTTAAACTCTTAAAGTTTCGTTCAATGGTCAAGGATGCAGAGAGAATGAAAAGCGAGCTTCTTCAATATAATGAAAGAAAAGACAGTATTCTTTTTAAGATGGAGCACGATCCGCGAATAACTCGTTTTGGCAGATTTTTGAGGAAGACCAGTCTTGATGAATTGCCCCAATTGATTAACATTATCAAGGGTGAAATGAGTTTTACAGGACCCAGACCGCACGAGCCCTTAGAGGTCTCAAAATATAAAAATGACCATAAACAGCTTTTAACAATTAAGCCGGGCTTAACTGGGTTGGCTCAAATTTCCGGCCGTTCTAATCTACCATTCGACGAAGAGGCGAAATTGGATATTTATTACGTTGAAAATTGGTCAATGGGTTTAGATCTGCAAATTTTAATCAAAACTATCAGAATAGTCCTTTCAAAAAGGGGCGCGGCTTAGGACAGAATTTCCAATTTCTAATTCGTTATTTAGCTATGAATAACTTTGAGCAAAAAATACTTCTCCGTTCCAAGATGATCGATATTTCTACTGGTTATCCTTGGATTATTGCTTTATCAGAACCAGATGCCCGGCGATATGGCATCAGAGCAGGGGATACTTTGCTTTTGAAATGGAGGCATCATTCAACCGCCGTCTCGGTTGATTTAACCACTTCTTTGGTTAAGCCCGGCCAGGTAGGGTTGTTCCGTGAGATAAAAAGACAATACAAAATTCCACATGATGAGCTTATAGAATTCAAACTTTTAGAGCACCCCATTTCTTTAAAGGTTATTCAAAAAAAGCTTTTGGACAAAAAACTGACTTATCAAGAAATATTTGGAGTGATCAGGGATATTGTAAGGCATAGAATAGACGATATTTCAATCGCTTTTTTTGTTTCTTCTTTTTTCTTTAAAAAACCGTCTCTTCAAGAAATTTATTATTTGACCAAAGCTATGGCTGAGACAGGTTATTTGTTTAAATTTAAAGGCAGAGTGGTGGACAAGCATTCAACCGGCGGTTTGCCTGGGAATCGGGTGACTCCTATTATTCTTCCTATCATCGGCGTTTTTGGTCTCACGATGCCCAAAACTTCTTCTAGAGCGGTCACCTCAGCCGCAGGCACGGCTGACACTTTTGAAGTTTTAGCGCCAGTTTATTTTTCCGCTAAACAAGTGGAAAGGCTTATTAAAAAACATAAGATATGCCTCGTCTGGGGATCTAAAGAAATCGCCCCGGCTGACGACCGGATTATTCGAGTGGCATATCACCTAACGATCGAGCCATTTTCTAAAATGGTGGTGAGCATTATGGCTAAAAAAGTAGCGATGGGGATCAAATATTTAGTGGTGGATATTCCGGTTAATCCAACGGCAAAGGTCAATAGTTTAAGAGAAGCAAAAAAAATTAGATCTCTTTTTCTTTATTTAGCCAGAAAATTTAAAATAAAAACAGAGGTGACTATTAATTTTGCCGCCGATCCAGTCGGTCGAGGAGTTGGCCCGGCCCTTGAAGCCAGAGACATTTTACGCGTTCTAGAGCAAAAGAAAAATAGACCTTTTGATTTAGAAAGGAAATCTGTGAAATTAGCCGGCCGTTTGCTTGAGTTGAGCGGAAAGGTAAAAAGAGGTGAAGGCAAAAAGAAAGCGAGGGAGGTTTTAAAGAGGGGGCTGGCCTGGAAGAAGATGCAGGAAATTATTAAAGCCCAAGGCGGCAATCCAAATATTGATTCAGAGGGGTTGAGCCAAGGAAAAATAGTTTTTGAAGTTAAGGCAGGGAAAAGGGGTGTAGTGAATTCAATTCAAAATCAAAATTTGGTTGAGATCTGCCGTTTACTTGGCGCTCCCTTTATTAAAAAGGCAGGTATTTATCTTAATAAATCAGTTGGGGATCGAATAAAAAAAGGAGAGACCTTATTTACTCTTTATACGGTCTCTCAGTTAAGAATGAATTTAGCTAAAGAAGGTTTAAAAAAATTGAAAATTTATTACATTTCTTAGAGCTTAAAATTTGCCACTAAATAACCGACGCCGAACGGTCCTTCGTAGGAGAGGATCTCTGGTTTATAGTTTACCTGGTCAAGAACGCCTAAAAGAATCAAGATAGAACGCAGGCCGCATTCGCCAGCTTCTTCCACTAAAGAAGAATCGAAATTCACAATCTTTTTAAATGCTTTCTTTCTAAGAAATTTAATTAATTGTTCGTCAAAAATTCTTCCTTGAGGAGAATAACCAGCTGGCGCATCAAAAGTAAGACGGTGAGACAAGTCGCCCGAAGCGATAAGGGCGATTTTTTTATTTGAAGAGAAAATTATTTCCTTTAGTTTCTGGCCAAAAACATAATGGGTCTTGAAATCAAGCAAAGAATATGACATTGGTAAAATAGAAAAATTTTTTAATTTTGCCGTTAAAAAATACAAAGGGACTAAAACGCCATGATCAAGCTCCTTCTTTGTAACCATGGTAATTGGCAGGGAAGCAGAAAGCGACTCTCTGATTTTATAAGCTAACTCAGGTTCGCCTTTAAACTCCGATTTAGTGACGAAATCTCCAAAAGCTTCAAAATTTCCTTGATACTTTTCAGCCAAATTTAGGATAAAGGCATTAGGTAAGAGAAGCCCATGGGGCGAAATAATAATAACAACTTCTGGCCTTGCTTTTTTAAACTCTTTATGCAGTTTATTCATTGCCTCGGTTGTTTTCTTGACCAATTTTAAATTTTCCTTGCCTATTTCCGGAATGATAATTGGTGGATGTGGACAAATAGAACTAAAGCATAACATATTAATTATTAATTATCAATTATCAATTTTCAAATTATTTACTATAGAGGCCGGGACTCTATAGTCTATAGGCCAGTGAGGCCATTTTCTGCGAAGATTGTTTCTCCCAAAGGATGAATTACCAAAACCTTTGAAGGGACGGTGTTGATTGCTTCCCATTCATAGCCTAAAGTTTCAAAAACTTCAGGAGATAAAATGGGTAATTTTTTTCCTTGGGAAATAAGATAAACAGCCGGATTTTCTCGAGATTTTACTAAAGTGCCATCTTTTAATTTTATTGATTCTCCATCTATGAAATTCGTTAATTCTTCTGCCCCTGCCTTAATAATATAGTCATAAGGGAAGTTTATCTCTAAAATCGATTGATCTATAATTGGATATTTGATGTTATCTTTCACGTAATAAACGGCTTTTGTTTTTTTGTCTTGTAAGAGCGCGCCATTTGGATAAGGACTCTTGATTGTTTCGCCAAGTATATAATTTTCTAGATCTTTTTCTTCAATTTTAATAATTTCCTCTGGATGGAAGCCAATTCTTTTGAACATCTCTTCACTCAAAGGTCTTTTTTGATTATCTGATAATAAATAGAGATTGTTTTTCTCTGTTTTGACCAGCGAGTAATTAGGAAAGCTCATTGGCTCACCTATGTCATATTGGGTTAAAATATCAGACGAAACTTCTTTAACCTGACTAAATTTATATCTTGAAAGAAAAATATTTTTAGAATAGAATGGCCGTCGCTTATTGTTTTGAATTAACCAAACTCCGGATTCTCCTTGAGCTCTGACAAGCGAGCCTTCTAGATTTTCTTCCCCTGAAGGAGAAAACCAATTTTGCCAAATCCGCCAAAAGAGTTTATTGCTGCTAACATGGGGAGTGTAATTATACAAAGCAGCAGTCGCTTGATTAATCGGTGAGACTTGAACTCCTCCTATATTATAACATTCGCTAGCTTTAAATCTAAACTCCCAGGGGTGGTCAAGAAAAAAACGCAAACGCCAAGCTGCGTTGTCAATTTGTTGGCTGAACCCTCTGAATTTTTTTACCGGGCCCCGGCCATCATAACAGCCAAAACCAGTAGCCCAATTATATTGATCAATGTCTGGGTTGGGGTGAGTCACTAAGGTTTTCTCTTTTTGAATAATAGTGATTAAAATGGCAGGATTGATTTTATATTTTTGACTGGCATTAAAAATTATTTCCGAAGCTAATCTCGTTTTACCATCAATATCGACTGTTTTATACTGATGGAGCGCTCCTCCTGCTTTCTCAAAAAAAGATTGGATTTCTTGTTGATTAAGAAATTCGTAATTAGTTAATTCATGGTCTGAAATGATAAAATCAGAATCAAAAGAAAGGGCAGAAATTTTAAGAGGGAAAAAAATCAAGAGGCAGCTGATTAAAGTCAATATTTTCTTCATTCTACTCATCTAATTTTTATTTAATAACGATCTTATCTCCTTCAACCCCTACTTTGCAGACGCTCTTCCCTTTAATTTTGGAACTGACAATTTTTAGGGCCAATGGATCAAGAATTTGTTTTTGGATAACCCGCTGAAGGGGCCTGGCGCCATAATGAGGGTCAAATCCTAGGTCGGAAATTTTTTCTTTTGCTTTCTCGCTTACCACCAAGACGATATCTTTTTCTTTAAGTCTTTTTTCCACTCTGCTAAGCTGTAAGTCTACAATTTGTTTAATTTCATTTTTTCCCAAGGCATTAAAAACAATAATTTCATCTACCCGATTAAGAAATTCAGGTTTTAATGTCTCGTGTAAAACTTCTTTTACCTTCGCTTCAACCTCTTTGTTAGAATCTTTCTCTTCTGTTTCAGAAGTAAAACCAATTTCTTTTTTCTTGGCGTAATCGTAAATAAGATCGCTGCCGATATTAGAAGTCATAATAATAATAGTATTTTTAAAGTTAACCGTCCTGCCTTTGGCGTTTGTCAGTCTCCCATTGTCCATAATTTGTAATAAAATGTTTAAAACGTCTAGATGCGCTTTTTCGATCTCATCAAATAAAACAACGCTATAAGGTCTATGTTTTATTAGTTCGGTCAGCTGTCCGCCTTCTTCATAACCAACATAACCTGGCGGCGAGCCAATCATTTTTGCTATTGTGTGTGATTCCATATATTCAGACATATCTAATCTGATTAAAGCTTTTTCATCATTAAACATAAATTCGGCCAGGGCTCTGGCTAATTCAGTTTTTCCTACCCCAGTCGGTCCTAAGAAAATAAAAGAGGCGATAGGTCTATCCTCCTCAGAGATTCCCGCTCTAGAGCGCCTGATAGCGTTAGCCACTGCCTTCACCGCTTCTTCTTGATTAATAAATCTCTTATGAATTTCTTCTTCCATCTTAGCTAATTTCTCGCTTTCTTCTTCAAGCATTTTATTGACCGGGATTCCTGTCCAGCGAGAGACGACGGTCGCAATATCTTCGGCTGTCACTTCTTCTCTTAAAAGACGCTCACCCTTTTGGATATTGGCTAACTCTTTTTGAATGCTTTTAATCTTTTTTTCTAGAGATGGAATTTTACCATATTTTATTTCTGCTGTTCTTTCAAGATTTCCTTCACGGCTGGCAATTTCTGCTTCTTCACGCAATCCGCCCGATTCTTCTTTTAATTTTTTGATTGAAGAAATGTGATCTCTTTCGGTATTCCAATGTTTTTCTAGTTCATTTGCTTCCTTTTTTAATTTAGTTAATTGCCCATCAATTTTTCTTTTTTTTGTCTGCGCTTCTTTTTTTTCTCCTTTAAGTGAGGTCTTTTCTATTTCTAGCTGTTTTATTTGTTTTTTGAGATTTTCCAAAACTTCTGGCTGACTTTCGGTCTCCATTCTGAGCGAAGAACAAGCTTCATCAATCAGGTCAACTGCCTTGTCTGGCAGGAAGCGGTCAGTAATATAGCGTTTTGAGAGTTTAACCGCAGCCACCACTGCTTCGTCGGTGATTCTGATGCCGTGAAAAATTTCATACTTTTCTTTTATCCCTCTTAAAATAGCAATAGTATCTTCAATTGAAGGTTCATCTACAAATACCGGCTGGAACCTTCTTTCTAGGGCCTGGTCTCTTTCAATGTATTTTTGATATTCTTTGAGGGTGGTGGCGCCGATACAGTGGAGTTCGCCGCGCGCCAAGGTTGGTTTAAGCAAATTAGAAGCGTCAATTGCTCCCTCTGCTCCGCCAGCCCCAACTAAAGTATGGAGTTCATCGATAAAAAGAATATAATTGCCTGATTTTTTTATTTCTTTTAGCGCCGCTTTAACTCGACTTTCAAATTCTCCTCTAAATTTTGTGCCAGCAACTAAAGCGCCTAAATCCAAAGAAATAATTTCTTTGGATTTTAAAGATTCCGGCACATCGCCTGAGAAAATTTTTTGAGCCAGACCTTCAACAATCGCCGTTTTACCTACGCCAGATTCACCAATTAAAACCGGATTATTTTTAGTGCGTCGCGACAGGACTTGAATCAACCGGCGAATTTCTATTTCTCGACCAATAATTGGATCAAGCTTTCCTTCACAAGCCATATGGGTCAGATTAACGGTGTATTTTTCTAAGGCCTGATATTGGCTTTCAGGCTCGGGTGTAGTCACTCTTTCTGTTCCTCTAACTTCATTCAAAGCCTTGGAAATATTTTCAAAATTAGCGCCAAACTTATTAAACGAATCTTTAACCAGCGAAATACTTTTTAAAATTGAGAGAAAGAGATGCTCAGTGCTGACAAAGTCATCTTTTAGTCTTTTTGCCTCCCTTGTTGATTCAAAAAGAATTTTTTGCAGCTGGGAAGCGACGTAGAGGTCAATAACATTGCCATCAGGAGGTAATTTCACGGTTGGCATTTTTTTAATCAAAGCAATGATTTCTTTTTTAAGTTCATCAGTCTTCACTCCTATCTTAGCAAGCAAAGCTAAAACTATCCCTTCTTCTTGCTCTAAGAGGGCAAGGGCAAGATGAGGGATGTCAACTTGTTGATGATTATTGTCTAAAGCGATTTCGTGCGCACTTTGAATCGCTTCTTGAGCTTTGAAAGTAAAATTGTTCATAGAATTGAATTATAACAAAAATTAAAAAATAAATCAAGAGTTGTTTTATATCTGTTTTTTGGTAAAATTAAATTGTATGAAAATAAGAAGTTT
>MNZE01000023.1 GCA_001873465.1 Parcubacteria group bacterium CG2_30_36_38
CTTTAGCTAAACCAGCAATAAAAAAGGCGCGTAAACTGTGAGCTTTGGAAGGAGGGGCTTTAATTTCTGCTGAAATTGGTTTTTTTAAAGGAATAATTTCAATCATTTTATTCTAATAATTAACTAATTGGATCCTGCCTGCAAACTTAAATCTGCGATTACCAAAGCAGTCATTGCCTCAACCACTGGCACTGCCCGAGGCACAAGACAGGGATCATGCCGGCCTTCAATTTTTAAAATTTCTGGCTTTTTTGTTTTCAGATTAACTGTTTTTTGTGGTTGCCCAATTGAGGCAGTTGGTTTAAAAGCAACCTTAAAAACGATCGGCATGCCATTAGAAATTCCACCTAAAATTCCGCCAGCATTATTGGTTCTAGTCATAATTTTCCCTTGGCTTAGATAAAATTGATCGTTATTTAAAGAGCCTTTCATTTCTGCGACCTTGAATCCGACGCCGAATTCTATTCCTTTGCAAGCAGGAATTGAAAAAATTGCTTTTGCCAGATCGCTTTCTAAACTATTAAAGACCGGTTCGCCTAAACCAACTGGCGGGTTCAAGATTAAACATTCGATAATGCCACCGAGGCTGTCGTTTTGTTTTTTTACTTTTAAAATCAGTTTCTCCATTTTTTGGGCTGCTTTAAGATCAGCGCATTTGACTAAATTTTTTTCCGGATTTTTTTTGATTTCTGCTAAACTTACTTCCTTTGCTTTTATTTTTCCAATCTGGACAGTATAAGCGTAAATTTCTATTTTTAATTTTTCTTTTAAGAGTTGTTTGGCTAAAGCTCCGGCCGCCACAAAACCAGCCGTGATTCTCCCGGAGAATCTGCCGCCGCCCCGATAGTCATTAAATCCTTTGTATTTAAAATAAGCGGTCAAATCCGCATGGCCGGGCCGAGGCAGGTTTTTAATCAATTCATATTTTGAAGAATCAACGTCTTTATTGAAAATCAAAAGGCAAATTGGGCTGCCAGTGGTCAAACCATTAAAAATTCCAGAGAAAATTTCTACTTTATCCTCTTCTTTGCGGCTAGTGACGAGTGAGCTTTGTCCTGGCTGCCTCCTTTTCATTTCTTTTTGCATGGCTTCAAGATCAATTTTAAATCCAGTCGGAAAGCCATCAATCAGGACGCCAACACATTTACCGTGGCTTTCGCCGAAACTTACAATTTTTAATTTTTCTCCCAAAATATTAGCCATTTATTTGACAAAAGTTAGCCATTTTAAATATTTTTTTTCTTTGCCTCTGATAATTCTCTCAAAAACCTCTTTTAATTTTAAAGTAATCCCACCAATTTTTCCTTTGTTAATTAGGGTCTTATCAATCTTAGTAATCGGACAAACTTCTACGGCCGTGCCGGTAAAGAAAGCTTCATCTGCTATTTTTAATTCTCGGGGTTTGATTTTTTTCTCTTTGACTTTAATTTTTAAATCTTTGGCAATTTTAATAATTGAGTCCCTGGTAATTCCCGAGAGAATGTTTAAGAGTGAAGGAGTGTAAAGAATTTTGTTTTTCACCAGGAAAATATTTTCGCCTGGTCCTTCGGCAATGAATCCTTGATAATCCAGTAGTAAAGCCTCATCAAAGCCTTGCTTCTTAACGTCCAAAGTGGCGAAGATAGAATTCACGTAATAGCCGCAGACCTTGGCTTCAGCTGGCACTGATTGAGGATGAAGTCTTATAAATTTTGAGATTTTGACAGCAATGCTTTCTTTGGCTAAATATTTCCCCCAGGGCCAAAGAGCAATACCGACTGAAACTGGCGCTCCTTGAGGATCAAGACCCATTTTGCCATAGCCATAAAAAGCAATTGGCCTGATATAGCATTCATTGATTTTGTTGGCTCTGATAGTTTGGAGAACCGCCTTTTTTAATTCTTTCTGGCTAAAAGGGACTTTCATCTCCAGATACTTTGCTGAATTAAAGAGTCTCTCAAGATGTTCGTCTAAACGAAAAATAGCCGGACCTTTGTCCGTCTGATAACACCTTACTCCCTCAAAAACGCCGCTGCCATAATGCAAGGCATGGGTTAAAAGATGAATTTTTGCCTTTTCCCAATCAACCAATTTCCCGTCAAGCCAAATTTTTTTTGTTTTATTCATTTTGTTTCTGGCAAGAGGATTAATTTATGATTAGCAATATCATATAACATTTTGTTGTCTTGTCAATATATTAGAATTTTTAGCCAAAATCATAAGCCTCTTTTGAGTTTTTGTTTGACAAGATTCGCTATTCTGTTAGAATTTTAATTCAGGAATTTAAAAATTATGAAAGTTGCTTTAGTTCACGACTTTCTTACTCAATATGGCGGCGCGGAAAAGGTGCTTGAGGCTTTTCATGAGATATGGCCGGAAGCACCTGTTTTTACTTTATTTTATAACAAGAAGAAGCTGGGCAACAAATTCAAAGATTTTAAAATTAAAGTTTCGCCAATCCAGAATTTACCTTTTGCCAAGTCTTTTTATCGGTTTTATCTTCCTTTAATGCCGGTGGCGATCGAAAGATTTAACTTTGATGATTATGACCTCGTGATTTCCGATTGTTCTGCTTTTGCCAAAGGTGTGATTACGAGAAAAAGTTCTTTACATGTCTCATATCTTCATTGCCCGACGCGATTTCTATGGAGCGATACTCATGAATATCTTGATAGTTTAAGGGGTTTAGAAAAGATTTTAAGGAAGTTGGTGGCGCCCGTTTTGACTGGTTTAAGAGTTTGGGACTACCAAGCAGCCAGTCGGCTTGATTATCTTCTCTGCAACTCAGAATTTATCAAGGAAGAAATAAAACATTTTTATAAAGCCGAAGCGCAGGTTATCTATCCGCCAGTGGAGACAGATAATTTTTTTGTTTCCGATAAGATAGAAAATTACTTTTTGCTCATCTCACGAATGAGGGGCTACAAAAAAGTGGATTTAGCCATAGAAACATTTAATAAGTCGGGGTTGCCTTTAAAAGTTATTGGCTCAGAAGGTGAAATTTACAGAAAAAAAGCCAAAAAAAACATTGAATTTTTAGGCTTTGTTGACGAGGCATCGAAAGCAAAATATTTAGCCAATTGTCAGGCTTTGATCTTTCCGCAAAAAGAGGATTTTGGCATTACTGCGATTGAAGCCATGGCTTCTGGCAGGCCGGTCATTGCTTTTAGGGCTGGCGGGGCGAAGGAAACAGTGATTGAAGGGAAAACAGGCTTGTTTTTCAATGAGCAGACGAGCGAATCTTTAGGCGAAGCAGTAAAAAAATTTAAGTCATTGAGTTTTAATCCAGAAGAAATTAGAAATTATTCTTTGAAATTTGATAAAGAAATATTTAAAGAAAAGATAAAAAATTTTATTAACCATGTTTGGCAGAATAAATCTAAATAAATTTGAAAATTCAATTGGCGGAGCAGCGATTATTATTGCTGTTTTTTCTGTTTTGACCAAGATATTAGGTTTGTGGCGCGACAGGCTTCTGGCCTCGAGTTTCGGCGCCAGCGAGACCCTTGATGCTTATCTGGCTGCTTTTCGTCTGCCTGATCTAGTTTTTAATACTTTAATTTTAGGCGCTTTTTCCTCGGCTTTCATCCCGGTTTTTTTGGCTTATTGGCGTAAAGATAAAGCTGAAGCCTGGCGGATTGTTAACTCAACTTTAAATATTCTTTTTGCGGTTATTTTTGTTCTTTCAATTTTAATTATTATTTTCGCCCCTTGGCTTGTCAGATTGATTGTGCCTGGCTTGAGCTATTATGCTCAAAGCTTAACCATTAAGCTGACAAGAATCATTAGCCTAAGCATCTTGTTTTTCACTCTTTCTAATGTCATCTCAAGCGTTCTTAATTCTTTTCATAAATTTTTAGCTTATAGCTTAGCGCCTTTGATGTATAATTTGGGCATTATTTTTGGAATTTTATTTTTGGTCAAAACAAACTTAGGGGTTTCTGGCCTCGCTTGGGGAGTAGTTTTAGGCTCTTTTCTGCATTTGATTGTTCAATTGCCCTCTTTATTTAAAACAGGTTTTGTCTGGCGGCCTCTTTTTTCCTTATCCGCTGGCGTCAAAGAAATTTTTTTGTTGATGACCCCGCGTTTTTTAGGCCTAGCCATTAATCAAGTAAACGTTCTCACGACAACCGCGATTGCCTCTTTTGTCGCGAGTGGCGCGATCGCGATTTATAATTTGGCTTTTAATTTAGCAAGCGTGCCAGTTGGTTTGATCGGCGTGCCTTTGGCTATTTCTGTTTTCCCCGTCTTAAGTCAAAGTTATGCGGCAAAAGATGAACAAGTTTTTGCCTCAAAACTTTCAAAAACCACAAGACAAATTTTTTATTTCATTCTTCCCCTAACTGTTATTTTTTTTCTTTTTAGAAAAGAAATTATAGAGATTATTCTACAGACAGGGCTATTCACAAAAAAGGACAGTTTTTTGGCCGCTCAAACGCTTGGTTTTTTTTCTTTGTCGCTTTTTGCCCAAAGTTTAATTCCTCTTTTAGCCAGAGCTTTTTATGCTCAACATAACACAAAAACGCCGGTTTATGCCGCTGTCTTAAGTTTAATTATTAACATTCTCGGTTGTCTCGTTTTTGGCAAAACCTTGGGCGTGAGCGGTCTAGGTCTTGCTTTTACTCTCTCAAGCTTTGTCAATTTTTTCTTGCTTTATTTTCTCCTAAAGGGTCATGGATTAGGATTTCAAAAAAGAGACGTCTATCCTATTTTGAAGTTTCTCCTTCTTTCTTTTTTGACCGGTTTACTCATCATTTTTTTAAAATTTTTTCTGGCCTCAATGCCTAATTTAATGAAAACCGCTATAATAATTTTAGCCGCCATTTCATTTTATTATTTTTTAAGTCTGATTTATAAAATAGAAGAGGCCAAGAAACTAAAAGATTTTTTAAAATTTTTTCAATGATTCGCAATTTTTCTATCATTTCTCACGTCGATGCCGGTAAGTCAACCTTAGCTGACAGATTTTTAGAACTGACAGGGACTATTCCAATCGGAAAAATGAGGCCGCAATATTTGGACAGACTCTCTTTAGAAAGAGAGAGAGGAATCACGATTAAACTCCAGCCAGTGAGGATGACCTATCAAGGGTATATTTTAAATCTTATTGATACGCCAGGCCACGTTGATTTTTCTTACGAAGTTTCAAGGTCTTTGGCTGCGACTGAAGGAGCCTTGCTTTTAGTTGACGCTAGAAATGGTTTAGAGGCGCAGACGGTGGCTAATTTTTATCTAGCGCAATCTCTTGGGCTTAAAATTATCCCTATAGTTAATAAAATAGATTTGCCAGACGTTGACGTTAATTTAAGAAAAAAAGAATTAGCTGATTTTGTTGGAGTTAATGAAGAAGAAGTTCTTTGTGTCTCAGCTAAATCCGGAAAAGGGGTGAAAGAGGTTTTGGAAGCAATAGTCAAAAAAATCCCTGAACCGGCAGGCAAAAAGGAAGGACCTTTCCGGGCGTTGGTTTTTGATTCTTTTTTTGATGAGTATAAAGGCGTGATTGTTTATATACGAGTGGTTGATGGCGAAATTAAAAAGGGTGAAAAGATAAAATTTTTTAGCAACAATGTCAAAACAGAAGTTAAAGATTTGGGCATTTTCACGCCGGAGCTTGAAAGCAAAGAAATGTTGAGTCAGGGAGAAATTGGTTATCTAGCCACTGGTTTTAAGGAGATTAAATTAGCGCGGATTGGAGAAACGGTTTTGAAGTCCTACGAGGAGCAGATAGAACCTTTGCCTGGTTTTAAACCTCCCCAGCCCATGGTTTTTGCCGGCTTTTATCCAAGGAGCGCGGATGATTTTGAAAAATTTAAAAAAGCCCTTGAAAAAATAGAGCTCAATGATCCAAGCATTGAGGCGAAAGGAGAACAACTGAAGTCTTTGGGGCTCGGTTTTCGTTTAGGTTTTTTAGGCCCGCTTCATTTGGAGATCATCTCCGAGAGATTAAAAAGGGAGTATCAAATAGATCAAGTGATCACCCCGCCAACCACTGAATTTCGTCTGACAGAAGAAACTGGCAGGGTGATTAACATTCATTCCGCCTTTGAATTCCCGGATGGTAAACTTAAAAAAATCGAGGAGAGATTTGCTGAGATTAAAGTTATGGTTGTCAAAGAGCATTTGGGTGAAGTGATGAAATTTTTAGAAGACTTTTCCCGAGAAAATCCAAAGAGATTTAATTTTAAGAAGATGGATTATCTCGGATCTTCCTGTTTTATTGAATTTAGAATGCCCCTGAGTCTCCTTATCCAAAACTTTTACGACAAACTTAAATCTGCGAGCCATGGCTTCGCTTCCTATAGTTATGAGCTTAAAGATTACGAAGAGGTTGAAGTAAGTAGAATGGACATATTAATTGCTGATAAAAAAATAGAACAATTTTCAAATTTAGTTTATCAAGACAAAGAATATCCTGTAGCTAGAAAAATGGTGGAAAAATTAAAAGAAATTTTACCGCCTCAACTTTTTGAAGTTAAACTTCAGGCCGCTATTGGTGGAAAAATTATTGCCTCAGAAAGAATCAGCGCCAGAAGGAAGGACGTTACCGCTCCTTTATATGGCGGAGATGTTTCGCGAAAAAAGAAACTTTTAGCTCGGCAAAAAAGAGGAAAGAAAGAAATGGCTGGAAAAGGAGAAGTCCATATTCCAATGGAGGTCTACAGAGAATTATATAAGAGCTAAGAGTTTCCCTTTAAAAAATGATTCACCCATAGTGGAAAAATTATGAAAAAAACTTTTTTTATTTTCTGTTTTTTATTTTTTTCTTTTTTTATTTCAAATAAAATTGAAGCTTTAACTTTTGGCACGCTTCTTTATAAAACAGGCGAAAACGGCAGGATGTATGGCTTAAATGAATTTAAATTTTCTCCCTTTGTGGGCAATAAATATCTAGGCGGAGTCGGGATTTATATCGGCAAAATAGAGGGCGAGCCATCGGTGGTTGAAGTTTCTTACGGTCAGGTCAGAATTATTCCTGCCCGTTTTTTTATTGATTTAGACAAAGGAGAGGAGTTTGTTGGCGCAAAAATTCCGAAAGATTTTACACTAACGCGGGTGAGTAAAATAAACATACTTGAACATATTAGATGTCAAGTAGGTGAAAAAGAAGATTTTGCCTTTAGGGAACAAAAGGGGCCATTAAATGGTCTTTGGACTTCAGTCGGTTTAGCAGAAAAAATTTATGAAAGCTTGAACAATTCCTTTTTAACTTATCACCCCCGGTCGACGGGCCTGAACCCTTTTTATTACACAATTGACATCACGCCCGATGGCTATGATAATATCGGCGCGATTAATGACAGCGGAGATTGTTTTTCGCAAACAAAAGAATTTTCCAAAATTCATCATTTTGGTCACGGAGACTTTTGGGAAAATTTTGCTTTTAAAGAAGTTAAAAAATTTTTCGAGGCTCTTTTAAAAAAGGACTTAGGGGTTATAGACCAATCAAATTTTTTTGGTAAGAAAAATGGCTCTGATTTTTATATTTTTTCCCCCTACACCCAATATCTTCAACCAACTTTAACAGAAGCTAAACTTGACATTCCCATTGCTTCTTATGGCAAGAAAAATTTGCCTGACATGTTTTCTGAGGGAAAATTGGAAAAAGAAACTTTTTTGGCTGTGGCCGAGCGGGTTTTGACTGATCTCGGCGTTAGTATAGTCAAACAATTCTCTATTAAAAAACTCCATTTAGATAAAATAATTGGCTTATTTAATGACATTAAAGAAAGACTTGTTTTAGTTGAGTCTGGTTTGCAGTTTTTAGGAGTGAAAGTTGATTTAAGCAAAAAAATGGCGATTATTCCGCAAAAAATAACAGAAAAAATTTTAGAAAAAAATAAATTTATTTCTGGTTCTGTGGGAGAGATTAAAGAAACATTTAATGATCTCGGGGCTGGTCTAAAAGAAGGGCAGGAAATAGCTGAAAGAGAAGAGAAAGGATTGTTATCCGGGCCTGAGGCAGAAAAAAAAATTGAGGAATTTATTTCTAAATTTGATGAAGAAGAGGAAAATGACGAGAAACAGGAAGAAGCGCAAAGGCCGGAGGAAAAACAAAAAGAGACACCAGAGGAAAAAGAAAAACAGGATAAGGCGAAGAAAAAAGAACAGGAACAAAAAGATAAACAGAAGCAGAAGCAGGAACAAAAGCCAAAACAGGATAAGGTCAAACCGACAGAAATACCAATAAAAATTAACTCAGGTGATTTGGTTATTAACGAAATTTATTCTTACCCCAAGGAAGACGAGCCAGAATGGATTGAGATTTATAATAAAACAGACAAAAAAATTGAGCTGAAAGGATTTACGATTGAGGATAATACCGGTCCGGAGTTTGGCAGCGGTCGCTTGACCAAGCTCGATAATCTTTTTATTTTGCCAAAGGGTTTTTTAGTTTTAACCAAAGGCGAAGATTTCAATTTTAGTCTTAACAATAAAGGTGATATTTTGATTTTGAAATACGGCGAAAAGATTATTGATAAAGTTGCCTACGGCGATTTTGATGATGGTCAGGTTTTAAACAACGCGCCTTTGCCTTTGCAGAATGAGGCGGTCGCGCGTTTATTTGATGGCAAAGATACGGGCAATGATTTAAAAGATTTTGCCCTAACAAGCGAGCTGACACCTGGTCGGCCAAATAAAATTGTGATGCCAGGAAGATTAAAGGCCGATTCAGGAGGAGTTGGGGGTTCTGATGATCTCCAATCTCCATCTCAAACTACTTCTCAGTCTTCTTCTCAGTCTTCTTCGCCCTCACTGCCTCTACCTTCTTCTCAAACGAATATTTATTATGTTTACCAGCCTCCGCCTCCTTCGCCAGCTCCTATTTACCATTCTTATAATTATTTGAACGTGGTTATTAATGAAATTGCTTGGATGGGCACTCAGGCCGAAGCAGTCGATGAATGGATAGAACTTTTGAATACCACAGAAGAGTCTATTGATTTGAGCGGTTGGATTCTCGAATCGCAGGACGGGAGTTTAAAGACAAGTTTATCTGGTGTCATCCCAGCTTATAGTTTTTGGCTTTTAGAGAGGACAGACGATACGACAATTATTGATATAGAGGCTGACCAGATTTATCAAGGTAGTCTGGCGGATAGTGGTGAAATTTTGGAGCTAAGAGACGGAAAAGGGAATTTAATTGATTTTATTGATTGTTTTTTAGGTTGGTTTGCCGGCGATAAAGAAAGTCAATCCTCAATGGAGAGGATTGATCCAAAAGTTTCTGGCAATTTAGCTACTAATTGGCAAACGAATAATGGGCAAAAAATTAATGGTTATGATAAAAATTCTCAACCTATTTTTGGCACACCCAAAGCAGAGAATAGTCCGCCTCTTGAAGAAAAAAATATCGTTTTCCAGAACAGCATTTTGACCCGAGATCTCTATAATCTCTATAACTGGTCAGATAAAATTGAAGGACAAGCAGCGGCTTACACAAGCACCACTAACGCCTTAAAAGGAGTAATGGTCTCTTTAAAAAGCGAGAAATTAAATAAATATTGGCAAGATAATCTTTCTTGGTCAGAAGAGCCTATCTATCATTTGGCTTCTTTAGATAAAAAAAGCGGCTTTCTTTATTATTGGCTTTTAAATACTTCTTCTACCTTATCCGAAGATCATTATTTTCTAGAGTCTTTTTCTTTTTCTCAAACTCAAAGAGGGACAACTTCAACCTCAGAATTTATTTTAGATAAAAATCCGCCGCCAGTACCTGAAAATTTATTTGTTTTTTATGATCGGGAGAAAGATGAGCTTAATTTTTCTTGGTCAGAAGTTCAAGATTTTTCAGGGATTGATCATTATCAAGTTTACTGGTGGGAAAACGAAGTTCAAAATACGGCCGCCTCAAATGAAACAAATTTTGTGATAAAAAGTCCTCAAGAAAAAGAGTATGCTTTTAAAGTAAAGGTCTATGACAAAAGTGGTCTCTCTAGTGACTGGTCAGAGAAAATATTTTTTAAAGATAAAATGGCTGATTGGCGGGAAAGGAAAAAGGTGGTTATTGATAATAGTCAAAATGCCAATAATTTAAAAGATTTTGAGGTTGATGCAGAAATTTTATATGAGCCAGAGATGAATAGCGATTTTTCAGACATTCGTTTTACTGATAGCGATGGTCAGACTTTACTTGATTTTGGCTGGGAGATCAACGATAATGGAGAAGAGATGAAAATAGATAATGTCAGCTCAATCGCCGTGGTAAAAATTCCTTATATTCCTGCTTATTCCACAAAAACCATTTATTTATATTATGCCAATCCGTCTGCACCTACAGCGGCTAATCTTACCAAAGCTATAACCTGGTTTGATCATTTCGAAGATGGTTCGACAGCCAATAATTATGATTACGCCTATTGGATTTGGGATACGGCTAATAGTAGGTTAAGTTTAGGCACATCTGATGTTGACGCTTCTCTTGTTCCTAAAAATTTATTAATAAAAGATTTTATTTTTAGAATTCGTTATTGGCGCAACAATAATTATGATGACTGCTACAGGAAATTAGTTGCTTATCGTTTTCAGGACCAAAATAATTATTTTAGTTACGCACGTTATCCCGACATTCCTGATCGTCCTTGCACTACTTCTAACTATCATTTAATAAAGAAAAAAGATAACGTTATTACCGTTTTGGCTAATTTTACTCCAAAAGAACCAAAGGAAAATTGGCAAACTCTAAAAATTTTTACCTATGAGACTGAACACTCTTTTTTACATAGTTATTTTGGGAAAGTTGATTTTGTCACAGAAGATTTAAATACTGAAGGCTTGCTTCGTCTTGGAGACAACGCTTATTACGACATGCCTGTTTATTATGATTACCTTTATATCCGCAAGAATACCAAGCCAATGCCTATAGTTTCTGTTAAAAAATAAATTAAAATATGAAAATAAATTTTTTAGTTCCCACGACTGGTCTTACCGGTGGAATTAAAGTAATTTTTGAACATGCCAATAATTTAACTAGATGGAATCATGAGATTAATATAATTTACCCGTATGTTTTGCATCAAGATGCTGACTGGAAAGAAGAAATTATTGGTCGATTAAAAAAAATCAGAAGGTTTTTTTTAGAGATTATCGGTCAAAATAGAATAAAATGGTTTGATCTTGATCCACGAATTAGGATTATTCGGGTGCTGAATTTGTCAGTTAAACATATTCCTGATGCTGACGTGACGGTGGCAACAGCCAATGAAACAGCAGACTGGCTGGCATATTACCCTCTTTCTAAAGGCCAAAAATTTTATTTTATTCAAGATTATGAAATTTGGACTCGACCTCAAAAAGAAGTGGATGCTACCTGGAAAATGCCTCTTAAGAAAATTGTTATTGCTAGCTGGTTGAAAGAATTAGCCGAGCGAAAATTTAATGAAAAGATTTATGGTATTGTGCCTGATGGAATTGATTTTAAAAAATTTCATAATGAAAACAAATTTTTTCACAAAAACAAGCGAATTTTAATGATGTATCATATTTTAGAAAAGAAAGGCTTCCGAGATGGTATAGAAGCCTTTAAAATTGCTAAACAAAAACACCCGGAAATAGAGATTACTTTATTCGGGGCCTACAAACCGGGTGTTGAGGTGCCGAAGAATATAAAATTTTACTATCAACCATCTTCAGAAAAATTGCGAGAATTATATTCTACCTCTGATGTTTTTTTATGGTCAAGTCGTGTCGAGGGCTTTGGCATCCCGCCAATGGAAGCAATGGCCTGCAAATGCGCAGTTATCTCAACTGATACAGGTGCGATTAGAGATTATGCTATCCCGAATGAAACAGTTGTTATTGCCCCACCGGCAGAATCCCATTTAATGGCCGAAAAATTGATAGAATTGATAGAAAATAAAGAGAAATTAAAAAAAATATCTTTGGCTGGTTATGAAAAAATTAAAGAATTTGATTGTGAGAGATTCAGTCGGCGACTGGAAAAAATATTTTTAAACGAGATTAATAAAATAAATTAATTTTTAATATGGGTCAAAAAATATTAGAGAAAATTAAGGAAATAAGTTCAGTGCCCAAAAATTTATTTTTTAGGACTTTAAATAAAAAATTTTGAAATATGGAAAGAGATAAAACTGATTTATCAATTATCGTTGTTAGCTTTAATACCAAATATTTTCTTGAGAAATGCCTTGGATCTATCTCTCGCCAAAGAGTCAATGGAGACCTTGAGGTGATTGTGGTTGACAACGGATCGCAAGATAATTCTTGCGAGATGATAAAAAATAAATTCTCCAAGGTTAAATTAATAGAGAATAAAGAGAATTTCGGATTTGGCAAGGCTAACAATCAAGGAGCAAAAATCGCTCGCGGCGACTATTTATTTTTTCTAAATCCGGACACTTTAATCAAAGACAATATTTTTCCAAAAATTATTGAAGTTTTTAAAAATGATCCTCAAGTCGGGATAGTCTCGCCTCTTCTTGTTTTA
>MNZE01000019.1 GCA_001873465.1 Parcubacteria group bacterium CG2_30_36_38
GATAGGTATATTTATTACAACTGCCAGCCCGTATTTCCCGGCTAATAGTGCTAACATGTCGACCTAATGTTCTGGCGATCTTGTTTAAAGAGCAATTTTGCGCGAGCATTCTGCTAATTTCTTCCCGCTCATAGAGATTTAATCTTTTGTAATTTTTCATATGAATCTAACTTAACATTTTTGACGTTTTGTGCCAATATTGTTGCGTTAGATTCTGGAATCAAACTAATATTATTTATCAGTAATCATTCCAAAAATTGCCTCACCGCGATTACCAGCGGCATACATTGTTCTTTCAAAAAGAAAATCACCTAGAGCTTTATCTGTAGCTTTCTCAAGCACGCTTTGACTAAACTTTTGAAGCAACCCTTTTTTTAGAAGACGCAAGGGCTCGGCAAGATCGCCGCCGATCGGTGATTGAGAGCCCATTATCTCGCTTACCTTTAAAGTAGCAACTTTATCCCACCAACCCCTCAGTCCCTCCGAAAAGGAACGGCTTATCCAGTCCTCTATCCAGCTTCTTCCCCCTTTAAAAATGTCTCCTATATGACCAACAGCTGCTGAAACATTAGGGATGCCACTTAAATCTCTCACGGGAATGCCACCACTTAAATCCATTGGAGCATAAAGTTTTTCTGCCACATCGCCGACAATAGCCGAAGTTCGATGGAATTCATGACCAATGTCAGCTAAAGTTCTCGAAGATAAATGTTCATTATCAGTCAACAGTTTAAGTTGATTTTGGCACCAAGTAAATTCAGGATTATTTGTCACTGCCTCTGCTCCTTTGCCAATCACAGAGCTTAAATGAGTAGTCCCCCCTTCAAGAGTAGCTCTTGTTACTGTTCCTCCTGGTCCCTGAACTAATGCTTGACCATGGGCCCGAAGATAGTCAGGGCTAAATTTGTGCACATATTCATAAGGATTAACCCCTTTGGCTAAAGTAGGATCAGTAGGCTGACCCGCAAAGTATTCCCTGACCACCGTATGGCCCTGAGCATCAGCACCAAGTTGATAAGCGGCCTGATTTGGTATAGCCACCCTTACTTCTGCACCAGTCGCCGGGTTGACATAACCATGTTCAATAGCTAATTGATGAGCATGAGTTTCTGCCCAACCTCTAATCGCTTCAGAATTATTTGCTCCATGATAACCAAATTTTTCCGGGTTATGCATTAATTGTCTAATATAGGCATGTTCTACTCCTTCACCTTGATGAACAACTGAATCAGGAGAAGGTCCTCTTGGTATTTCTGGCCCTTTCAATGGTCCCCCAATGGGTGGAGGAGGAATCATCATATGCATACATTTGTCAAAAACCGCGCCTCCGGCAAGTCCGCCAAGAACACCAGTGCCTATGGCTGCTACCCAACTCCATGTTTTATGGCTTTTCTCTAGTTCATCAAATTTTCTTCCATTCTCTTGAAAAATTTTTTGATTCACCTCCCACCATTTGCCATAATTTTCACTTTTGATAGCTTCTTCAACCTCTGCGCTATATTTACCGGAAAGAATCTCTTTTCTGACTTGATCCTCAAGGCCATTTTTCCTCGCTTTATAAATCTTGTTCATAATCGGCTGGGTCACATATTTTTCTAAAACCCCAGCTGTAAGACCCGCTGTGCTTGCTCTTGCCGCTCTATAACCAATCATAGCCGTAATCGTCGGCAAAGCCATCGGTATGCCCATTAAAAGTCCACCAGTAATCATGCCTCCTCCAATAGCCGTAGCTGTAAGAGAATATTTAAGCCATTTCGGCAATTTATTATAAGCCTTGAGAAATTTGGTAAATCGACCCGCTGTTTCTTCTGATTCTTTAGAAAGCACCTTATAAATATCACGCTGCAATTTTCTCTCAGAATTATTAAGAAGCGGCCATAAAACATTTGCCTCATAATATTTTAAGGCCTCTATTTTATCTCCTTCCAAATCAGCCAAAAATGCTCCTAAAACATCTTTAATTTTTTCAGGAGGGACACCTTGTTTTTTTAATTCTTCTTCCTTCTCTCTTAATTTTTCTGTAATCCTTTGTTTTTGCTTTTCGGTTTCAGAATAAGCAAGAGCAACTTTTAAGTCTTTAAGATAATAATAAGTGTAATCATTATGAGTTTCTTTATATTTAGCGCCCAGTTCGGTTTTTTGTAGGACATTTTCCACTGACATCTTATGCTCTTTGGCGTACCTAACAATTTTGGCATATTCTTCCGCTGTTTTTTCTCTTGCTTCTACCGTTTTAAAGGCCTGTTCAATAACAGCTGGATGATAATTCTCCAGTTTTTTCAAAGCCTCTTCAATTTCCTTATCTACTTCAGTAGGCGCAATTTCTCCGCTTTTTAATTTCTCTAATTTATCTTTAATCTCCGTGTATTCAGTTTCAACCTTATGAAGTTTATCTTCTTTTCCTTTCTTTTGGAAGATTTCAGCTTTTTTTTGTAAATTCTCTGCTTTTTTTTCTAAGCTGGCTATTTCTTTTTGAGATTTCTCTTTTAAAGCCGTGACTTGTTTTTCATATTTTTCCCTGACTTCTTCAGGCAACTCGCCTAAAATCTCGGCTATTTTAATTAAATCTTCTTTAGTATATTCTTTTATTTCTTTTATTTTTTCCATTTCTTCCATTTTTTTCTTCTCTTCTTTTTTCTTTTCGGGTATTTGTTGGGGTGTTTCCTTTCCTTCTCCTTTTTCTTGAAGAGCTTTTTCTTGAGGAACTTCTTTTTGGCCGAAAGACACGCTTTCTAATTCTCGAATTCTTTTTTCTCTCTCTCCAATCTCTTCCTGAATCATCTCCCTGTCTATCTTTCCTCCCTTAAAGCCTTGTTTAGCAATTTTTATCAGCTCTTCTATTTCTTTTTTTAAAATTTCTTTTTCACCTTTTGTTTTCTCTTGGGCCAAACTTTTTTCTGCTTCAAACCAATCATATTTAGCCATAAACTTTTGGGCCTCTTCGGTCCCAAGTTTAATTCCTTTTTCTTTCAGCATTTGGTCAATTTTTTGATAACTATAAAGCCCCTCGCCTCTCATTCTCTTTCCAAAAATGCCATAAGCTAAAACCTGCTTCTCTTTCTCCATTTTTTCTTGTAACTCTTGAGATAATTTCTCACCTACCTTTGCCACTTCTTCTTTTAAAGTTGTCCTATCTATCTCTTCAGCTCTTTCTGAAGCTGATTTTAACTTTTCTTTGGATTCCTCAGCTTTTACCACCACTTCTTTCTCAATTGTTCCTAATTCTTCTTTTTCTGAAGAAGTCTCTTTCCCAGCTACCATTTCATTTTTATTTTTCACTGCCTCCACTTTTCCCTCAATCTCCCTGATTGCTTTTTCTTTTTCCTTTTCTAAATCTTCTGGTGTCCTCTTCTTTTCACCTTCTTTCGTCGGATCCTCTGAAATTTCTTTAGATGTTTTTATCTTTTCTTGAGACATATTAAATTTTTTAAAAAAATATCTATTAAGCTGATAATTTATGCAATGCTTTTTTAATCTCTTTGACCTTCTCTTTGTCCACCCGCTCTAAAATCTCTCTCACTATCTCTCCCTGTTCTTTTTCTAAAGGTTCAATTTCCTTTAAAAAGGCCGTTAAAATTTTGTTTATTTCCTCGATTTTTTGTGCAATTTCTTTTTCCTCTCTAATCATAAGTTAATAATGACAGATTTTTAAAAAAAGTCAAGATCCGCCCTCCTTTGATGCTTTCCTCTCCAAAAAAATCAGCAAAGAAATAACAAAAAGCATTAAAAGAGAAATAAGCACTATCTTCCCTCTTGTCCTCAAAAAGAAAGCCGCAAAGCCGAAAATGATGCTTAAAAACCAATAAAAAGACACAGCTCCTCTGTGAGAAAAACCAAGATTGATCAACTGATGATGCAAATGCCCTTTATCAGCGGTAAACGGCGATTGATGCTTTATGAAAAAACGTCGCGTCATGGCCCAGAAAAGATCAATAATGGCAATGCCAACAATCAAAAAAGTAATGGCAATCTTACTGCCAGAAATAATAGAAAAAATTCCTAAAATAAAACCAGCGAAAAGACTGCCGCCCTCGCCTAAAAAAATCTTGGCTGGATGAAAATTAAAAACCAAAAATCCGGCTGAAGCCCCAGCTAAAATAAAACCGATTTTTGCCAGCTCCGGTTGAAAAAAAACAGAGAAAAGACAGAAGCAAGAAATAATTAAAGCGCTAATTAAGGTTAAGCCTGTTACTAAACCATCTAAGCCATCAAGCAGTTTGGTTGAATACATTAAAATCAAAAGCCACGAGAAAGTAAGAAGGCCAGATAAGACGGGATTTTGATCTAAATGGATAAGACCAGACCCAAAAGGATTGTTGACTACTTTAATGCCGATCCCACTGCTAGTCACCACTAGCGCGGCGATAATCGGAAAAATTACTGACTGCCAAGGTTTGAGATGATGTTTATCATCTAAAAATCCGCCAAACATTAAAAAAAGAGAACCAAAAAAAATGCCCATTAAACTTTTAAAATCAAAGGGCAGGGTTAGTAAATTAAATTGGAGAAGGAAAAAAATAACCGCAAAAAAAGCGGCAAAGATAGCTAGGCCGCCTAAAAGAGGCACTGGTTTTCTCTGAAATTTTCTTTCCGGCGCTGATTCTTTAAAATCAAGAACGCCAAACTTGATGGCCAATTTTCTAACCAACAAAGTAAAAACTATTGAGGAGAAAAAACTCAGAAAAAAGATGAAAAGGTAGGTCATAATTAGGAATTAGATATTTTTGTTAAAATTTCTCTTCCCTTTTCTGTGACTAAGACAGTATGCTCAAAGTGAGCTGACAAACCACCATCTCGAGTCTTCACTGTCCAACCATCTGGTAAGGTTTTGGTCCAAGAGTTTTTTTCATTAATCATCGGCTCAAAACAAAGCGTCATTCCGGGCTTGAGAAGAGGACCAGTCCCTGGCGTGCCAAAATTTAAAACTTGCGGTTCTTCATGAAGTTCGCGACCAATGCCATGACCGCAAAATTCCTTGACCACATAGAAACCCTTTTTATTTACATATTCTTCTATCCTTGCTTCTATGTCTCCTAAATGAACACCTGGTTTAACTAATGAAATGGCCAAATCAAGCGCTTCTTTGACAATCTTAATAATTTCTTCTACTCTTTCCTCTGTTCCCCCTGCTCCACAACTTATGGCGGCGTCAGTATAAAATCCTTTATACTTTAAACCGAGATCCAAAGAAACAAGATCGCCTGATTTAATTATCCTCGCTTCTTGAGGGATGCCATGAACGACTTCATCATTGATAGAAACACAAAGAGTGGCTGGGTAACCCTTGAAACCTTTAAAAGCTGGCTGAGCTTTTTTTGAAAAAATAAGTTTTTCCGCTAAATTATTGAGTTCTAAAGTGGAAACTCCGGGTTTAACATTATTCTCTATTTCTTTTAAAATTTCTGCCAAAATCCTGCCCCCTTCTCTCATTATTTCAATTTCTTTTTCTGTCTTGATAGTTATTGACCCCATAAACCCTTTATCAGTTTACCGCAAAATGGGCATTTGCTTTTTTTAATTTTATTTTCTAAAGTCTCCATCATGGCTCTCACAATTAAAAGCTTGCCGCATTTCGGACAATAAGTATTATTTTTTTCTCCCTCAAAATTGCCAAGATAAACATATTTTAATCCCTCGCTTTTCGCTATCTCATACGCCTTTTCTAAAGTTTCAATCGGCGTCATAGGCAGGTCCCTGACAAGATAGGTCGGGAAAAATTTTAAAATATGAAAAGGCGTTTCCTCGCCTAAATTTTCCCTGATCCATTTAACCAATTTTTTTAGTTCTTCCATTGAATCGCCTATTTGCGGAACGATTAAATCAGTGATCTCAATGTGAACTCCGACTTTTTTGTATTCTTTTAGGGCCTCATAAATCGGTTTGTTCGAAGGCACGTCTGAAAATTCTTTTAAAAATTTTTCTTCGCCAGAACCCTTAAAATCAATGGTGACAGCATCAAGGTAAGGCGCGATCTTTCTAATGGGCTCCTTGTTGGTGTAACCATTGGAAACCCAAGTATTGTATAAACCCTTCTTATGCGCTATCTTTGCTGTCTCGTAAGAAAGCTCATAAAAAATAGTCGGCTCAGTAAAGGTAAAACTCAATCCTTGGCAGCCGTTCTCAATCGCCATTTTTACTATTTCCTCTGGCGTCTTTTTTTCTCCTTCAATTTCTCCTGCCGAACTAATCTCCCAATTGCAACAAAATTTACATCGCCAATTACAGCCAACGGTGGAAAGAGAAAGACAAGAAGAGCCGGGAAAAAAATGATACAATGGCTTTTTTTCAATTGGATTTACGACGATCGTGCTCACTTTATCATAAACCAAAGAGTAGAGCTTGCCATCAATATCCTTTCTCACTCGACAACGGCCCACCTCGCCATCGGAAATTACACAATTAAAAGCGCAAAGACGGCAATGGACTTTTTTATCTTTCAATTTTTCATAAAACATCGCCTCTTTCATAACAAAATCATAGCAAATTTGAGATTAAAAACAACGATCTATAATTTATTATTTTCTAATTCTTTAACTCCTTTCTCGTCAAATCCCACATAATGAGCGATCTCATGACGAACAACTTTTTTAATTAATTTTTTGATTTCCTCTTCAGACGGGGCTAAGTTTTCAATTGAATCCTGAAAAATAGTAATCTTGTCCGGCAGATGAGAAGATATTTTTTTCCCCCAGGTTATCTCTGGCACGCCTTCATAAAGCCCTAAAAGAACATTGCCAAATTTGATACCTGTTTTTTTTAATTGCTCTTCAGTCGGATTTGCTTCAATCACGATCGCAATATTTTCCATCTTTTTGCGGAAAGGAGAAGGCAAGTCCAGGATTGCCCCTTTGACTAATGCTTCAAATTCTTCTTTCTTCATAAGTTCTAAATTTCTAAAATATAATCAGCATATTTTTTATAAAGAGGCAGTCGCTCTTCATAAATCTTTTTTAAACTTTTACTCTTAATACCAATGACTCCTCGCTTAACCGGATCACCAACTCGTCTTCTTATCTTCGCGAAAGAAGATCTTAAAAAAATAACTAAAGAAATTCTTTTCAGCAAGTTCATCGCCTTAACACTATAAACAATACTTCCGCCAGGAGCTAAAACGCAATTGTTTATTCTCTTAAGTTTTAAAACAGCCTTTTCTTCTTCTTTTAAGAATTTTTTCTCTCCTAATTTATCTACAATCTTAGACAATCTAAGCTTAAACTTCTTTTCTATTTTTTTGTCTAAGTCTATAAATTTGAAACCTAATTTTCGGGCAATTTTCTTGCCCAAAGTCGTTTTCCCCGCGCCTGGCATGCCAATTAAGGTAATGTTCATAAATTCTATTTCTTCCAATAATCATCCGCCTCTTTCTCCATTTTTTTTAATCTGGTGTAATAGTCAGAGAATTCGTTCAAATGAGCAAGGGCGATTTTCCCGGTCATTATTTCGTCGTCATTTGTCAGGTTAGTTTGAGGGTTCACTAACCCATGTTCTAATTCTACATCCATGCCCATTCTAAATTGCTCAACATCAAACTTGCTCCAATCAATACCTAATGCTTCCCCTACTCTTTTTGCTTCCCCAGTAGAAAAACTTTTTTTGTTCGCCATAATTTATCGATTAAAATTTAAATAATAAATCAAAGTAGCTCAAAACCTTTCCTTTCTTAATTTTAGAAACAACTTCTAGGACTTTTTCTTTAAAAGAGGACATAAAGAAGACTTTTTTGTTTTACCTCTTTGCCAGCCAAGATCCTATTACTTTTGCTACTTGATCTTCTTTGCCATTAAAGCTATGAAGTGCGCCCGGAATAATGGATATTGTACTTTGCGTAGATCTAATATTGTCCTCAAACCATCGCGCCATCTCTTTACTATCCCGATCGCGATATTCATCTTTTTCTGCAAAAACGATGAGCAAGGGAATCCTTAACTTTTGTAAGGTTCGAGGCGTTTTTCGTGGTTGAGCATAAGTGAAAATTTCTTCTTTACTGTTTGGGGTGTACAGGCTCAGAAATCTTTGAGCGTCAAGAAGGTCTGACCAGATATTGCTCGGCAAAAATTCATGAGGCTTCTTTTTCTTAACGAGTTTTAGAGCTACTTGTTCCGCTCTTTTCAACTTATTTGAGTCAGTAGATTTCTTCGTGCTCGCGTAATCACTTATAGGACACAAAAGAACAGCTCCCCGAACTTTTCTCTGTTTACCGTTCTGGCTTAAATAATAGACTATTTTTTGGCAACCAGTAGAATGACCGACCAAGTAAATATCCTTCACTTTTCTTCTCAAAAGATAATTAACCACTCCCTCTATATCGTCAACGCAGTCGGTAAATACCTCTTGGGCCTCGCCGGCAATCTCGCGAATGTATCCCTTCTTCGCTTTTCGGTCGATCTTTTTTATTCCTGTTACCTTATCGTGACCGCGATTGCTGAAAAAAATTGTTGCCACCTCTTTCAAGGCAAGAGGCGCAAGAAAGCCATGACCGACGAATACTGTCGAAGCTAAGCCGTGTACAAAGATAATCCCTTTCTTGGGTTTATCGCTGCCAAACCACAGCCCGTCGAGCAGATATCTCTTAGGCGTAGCAATCTGGATGTAATGGCAGCTTTTTGGTTTTTTCATAATTTAAGAGTTAAAAATTTCAAAAGTTTTTTCTTTATAGGCAAAGCCAGAGACAAGCCGAACACAAGAAGGGGCAACATCAAAATGCGCCGCAAGCAGCCGGGCAATAGCGATATTCGCTTTGCCTTGTCGAGGCGGCTCTTTCACACTAACGACAAAGTGAGTGTCGTCAATTTTTTCAACCTTTGACTCTTTGGCAAGCGGTTTTGCTTTCACAAAAATCTTCATTTATATAAGTTTAATTTATTTTTTACTGAACCTTATTCATTTTCTTTTGGGCGATACCACCCAAATCATTTCCGGAGAGCCACTTTTAAACTTGCTTTTACTGAAATCACCATAAAGATTCTTGACTTTGAGTCCTGTCAATCTTAACAGATGCTCAGTCTCAAAACGAAAGAAAAAACGCATTCGAAGCGGTATAATCTCTTTCCTACCGCCGGGATAACTAAAACGATATTCCTGATTCATCATTTGTCGGGCCATATCATAACAATTACGATAATCAATCCTGACTTTTCCCTTCAGGCTTGGTAAATTAATATCTTGATCTTTATGCCATTGCCAGTTGCCCTTTTGAATATATTCAAAACTCGGAGTATAAACATCAAAAATTAAGATACCATTTGGCTTAAGGTGTTTTTTAATAGTTTTCAAGGCCCTCAGTTGATCATCAACTAAATACATATCCTGAAATGCTCTAAAGGTTATAATAATAGCATCGAATCTCTTTCTCAACTCAAATCTTCTCATATCAGCGCAAACAGTTCTGACTGTAAGATTTTCTTTTTGAGCTTTTTCTTTCAATATCTCAAGCATCTTTGGGGCGATGTCTAAGGCTGTAACATTCAACCCCTGCTTTAGTAATGGAATAGTTATTCTGCCTGTGCCCGCTCCAATTTCTAAAATTTTACCTATAAAATTTTTAAAATAATTTAGATAAAAATTAACATCGCCCTTCACGCCATGTTGAAAATAGTCATAAAGTGGAGCAAATTTATTATGGTATAATTTTTCGGTCATAATTTTTTATTATGGTATTTTTTATTTATCCGAGAAACCTCTAAATACAGTGTAATCGTTTCTGGCGTTCCAAAATAGAAAGCCATATCCTCCATTGTCTTCCACTGCTTTAATTTCTTTTTTTAATAAATCTTTATTGTAAATAGCGCCAAGGTCAAAAGCCTGAAGCCAGG
Source organism: Parcubacteria group bacterium CG2_30_36_38 (assembly GCA_001873465.1). GTDB lineage: Bacteria > Patescibacteriota > Patescibacteriia > UBA2591 > CG2-30-36-38 > CG2-30-36-38. The sequence continues at coordinate 9,813 of MNZE01000019.1, forward strand.
GCCTGATTTTCAGCGCCCAGTCAGGTCTTTTTTCTTTGACTAATTCCATTTTTT
>MNZE01000029.1 GCA_001873465.1 Parcubacteria group bacterium CG2_30_36_38
TGATATATCTCCACTGAGAGAAAGCCAATTATATCAGCGTCGAGAATACTGGTTATTATTGCTTTAATAAGATTACCATGAGAAAATACAGCTATTTTTTTACCTTTATTCTGAAAATAAATATCGGCTATTAGACGACGAACTCCTGCCTGCATCCTATCAAGTTGCTTATTCAATTGTTGATAATGAACAAATTTTTTTATCCTTTCTTGCTCGGACATATTAAAATATTTGATTTTATACCACTTCTGCCAGTCAATTTCATTTAATCTTTTGTCGATGATAATTTCTTTATTTATCCTTTTAGCAAAAACTTCCGCCGTTTCTTGAGCGCGTCTCGATTCACTGGCATAAATTTTATCAATTTTAATCGATAATAACTTTTTATTAAGATAACCCCTCTGTTTGCGACCAACAACTGACAAAGGCATTTTCATGTCCCCAATCTTGTTTTTATCTGAAGGGTCGGGCTGACAATGCCTAATCAAATAAATAAAAGTATAAGGACCTTTTATTCTCGGCTTTATCTTGTTGTAAGGAGTCTGGTAATTAGTAATAGTCGCCATATTTTATTTTGGGAACCAGTTAATTTTCAAACCGAAATTAATTCAAACCTGACGAGGGGATGGGATGGGTGGGCGAGGAGATTTGAACTCCCGACTTCTGACTCCACAGGTCAGCGCTCTAAACCAACTGAGCTACGCCCACCATTATTCTGGTACCCCGGACAGGACTCGAACCTGTAATCTTCACCTTAGAAGGGTGTTGCACTATCCAGTTGTGCTACCGGGGCAAATTTTTCAATTTAAACCTCTCGATGATTCCTAATTTCCAGCCCTTTATTTTTCTAAATAAATTTTTATTATTTATTCTTATTACACACGTGCCGTCATATAAAGGATTTCGCCGTTGTCTTAGAGAGGTAGGTTTAATCTGTGTTTTGTGAAATTGCTTGAGAGGGATATTTATTATTTTTGCCCAATATCGTTCTATTTGTGGTCGACAATGAAGCGTATGAATATGAAGAGCGATTCTAATTTTATCTTTCGGAACTTTACAAAAAATTTTAAACCACTTCATCATTAATTTAATTAAAAATGGATCGGAATTACTGAATTTTACTGCTTCTCCGATATCTGATTTATCTCCTTCAGCCCAATACAACATAAGGCCGGACAAGAATAATGGATTTTTGTAGTTCCTTTTTATTTCTTTTTTAGCTTCTTCAATTATATATTTTGTTTTTTCTATTCGTTTTTTTTGCCTTGCTTTAGCGCCTGCATATCTAGATTTCTGCCGTCCCTTAAATAGGATTTCTTTCTGTTTTCTAGTTAATTCAATATCTCGTAGCCAAAGACTGACTGTTGATTTGCTAACTAATATTTTTTTTAGAATTTCACTGTAAGATTTTCCTTGTTTTCTAAGTTGAACAGCTTTAATTTTTTCTTCAAATTTCATAATAGAATCAAGTTATATTTATTATTTAGACTATATCAGATAGTTCGATTTTTTAAAAGAGCAGATATTAGTTAGTTAGAAGGCGATTGCTCTATCCATTGAGCTATGAGGGCTATTTTTTTCTTCTTCTTCCGTGGAAGGCCTGATAAACCTCTTTTAAATGTTGATCAGAAACATGAGTATAGATTTGGGTGGTAGTAATGCTTTTATGGCCGAGTAATTCTTGGACAGCTCTCAGATCAGCGCCGTTTAAAAGAAGGTCAGTCGCGTAAGAGTGGCGAAGACTGTGCGGTACGATTTTTTTTGTCAGACCAGCAATTTTTGCGTATTTTTTAACCATTCTCTCAATTGAACGCGGAGCTAAGGGCTTGTCTTCTTTTTCTTTTGAAAATGCTTTATCTTCTCTGACAAATAGATACGGACTTAAATCCTTTCTTGTCTCAAGGTATTTTTTAAGCCAGTATTTCGCCTGATTAGAGAGGAAAACAATTCGCCATTTACCTCCCTTGCCTTTTATAGAAAATTCATCTTTTTCTAAATTAAGTTCTTCTTTTTTAAGATTGCTAAGTTCAGAAACACGCAAGCCGGTAGAAAAGAATAATTCTAAAATAGCCTTATCTCTTAATTTAGTAGTATCTTTGGCATTTGTATCTTTTAAAGGTGCTTCAAGAAAATTTTCAAGCTCAGATCCTTCAAGATAGGAGACCTGACGCTCCGGCGTTTTAGCTAATTCAACTCTTGTCGGCTCTAAGGCTCTTATGTCTCGAGAAATTAAATATTTAAGGAACATACGCAAGGCAATCAGATGATAATTTTGGGTAGCGATAGACAAATTTCCGCCACGGCTGTTATTTTCCCTGGCTAGGCTGAGGTGATATTTTCTAACCAATTCATGGGTGATTTCTTGGGGCTCTTTAATTTTTGCCCAATTAAGGAATCGCCTTAAATAGAAATCATAGTTTCGGACAGTGAGCACGCTTCTGCCCTTCTCAATCTCTAAATATTCCAGAAATTCTTTAAGCAGAGTTTTTAAGTCTTTTGTCATAAGTGTATTAACAAAATTTTGCGACAATTGAAAAGTGTTGTAAAATTTTGTTGGATTAGACGACGCTAATAGCGTTGCCTAATCCTAATTTTACGTCGCTAAGAAAAAAAGTCAATCCCCGTAAATTTCTTCTGCCAGCCGACCTCTTTGATTTTTCTTAATTTTTTGTTATAATTAATTCGTTGGTCCGTTAATCCTTTAATTATTAATTAAATGATCGATACTCACGCCCATTTAAATTTTGAAGTTTTCAAGAAAGATTACCAGGAAGTGACAGGACGCAGCTTTGATAATCAAGTCAAGGCGATTATTAATGTCGGTTCAGACCTTACGACTAGCGAGAGAGCTTGCCAAATCGCTAAGGAGTCCAGCAAGGTTTATGCCGCGGTTGGTCTTCATCCGATTCATGTCAAAGATGAAGATTTCGAAGAGAAAAAATATGAAGCCTTGATTAATGAGAATAAGCAATACATTAAAGCGATAGGGGAGACAGGGCTTGATTATTTCCATGTTTTTCAAGAGGTGAAAGAAACAAAAAAGCAAAAGGAAATTATAGAGAAACAGAAAGAAGTTTTTAAGAGACACATAGATTTAGCCAAGAGATTTAATCTGCCGGTTATCCTTCATTCTCGCAGCCTGGGAAGTGAATCGGAAAAGTCTTATTTAGATCTCTTGAGTATCATTCAAAAATTAAAATTTTTGCCCAAGGGAGTAGTTCATTGTTTCTCTGCCAGCTGGCAAATTGCTGAGAAATTTTTAGAGAAAGGCTTTTATCTTGGCTTAAACGGCGTCATCACTTTCCCTAATTTTAAATACAAAGAAGTGGTTGAAAAAACGCCTTTAGAAAAAATAGTTTTAGAAACTGACTGTCCCTATCTTGCCCCGCAGCAAGTTCGAGGAACAAGAAACGAACCAAAAAATATTTTTTATATTGCTCAAGAAATTGCGAGAATTAAAAATAAAACACTCAAAGAAGTTAGTATGGCGACTGATCAAAATGCGACTCGTCTTTTTAGCCTAGGAGAATAATTATGAAGAACACTATCTTAAAAAATTTAAATGAAGAACAGAAAAAGGCGGTGACTTATGGTAACGGCCCGGTTTTAATCATTGCCGGCCCCGGGACAGGCAAGACCACCGTGATTACACAAAGGATTACTTGGCTAATTTTAGAAGGAAAAGTAAAGCCAGAAGAAATTTTAGCCATGACCTTTACTGATAAAGCGGCTGAAGAAATGGAAGAAAGAGTGGACAAAATCTTGCCATACAGCTATCTTGATCTTTCTATTTTAACTTTCCACTCCTTCTGCGAAAAAGTGTTGCGCGACTGGTCTCTTGATATTGGCTTATCGCCGAATTTTAAATTATTGAATTCTTCTCAGCAGGCTTTTTTAATCTGTCAAAATCTTAGCAGATTTAATCTGGATTATTACAAGCCCCTTGGCAATCCTTATAAATTTATCAGAAGTCTCGTCAGCCATTTTTCCCGAGCTAAAGACGAGATGGTCAGTCCGGAGGAATATTTAGAGTACGCGCTAAATTTGAAGCTTGATGAAGATAGCAGTCAGGGAGCAGAAATTTTAAAAACGGAAAAAGCGCGGCTTAAAGAAATAGCCGAAGCTTACGATACATATCAAAAATTGCTTTTTGAGACGGAAGCGCTTGATTTCGGTGATTTAATTCTTTTTACCATAAAGCTCTTCAAAAAGAGGCCGCAAATTTTAAAAAAATATCAGGACAGATTTAAATATGTTTTAGTTGATGAATTTCAGGATACAAATTGGGCTCAGTATGAATTACTGAAATTATTGACGAGTGGTGATTTAAACTTGATGGTTGTTGCTGATCCAAAACAAGCTATTTATAGGTGGCGAGGAGCTTCTTATAGTAATATTTATCAAATAAAAAAGGATTTTCCAGAAACAGAAATAATTTTTCTTAAAAAAAATTACCGTTCAGGTCAAGCCATTCTTAATCTCGTTCATCAATTTATCAGCCAAAATTATGACGAGACGGTCGGCCTTGATGAAGAATTAAAAAGGATATTTGCCGAAGATTTAATTGCTGTTAGAGAAAGCAACTCAGAGATTGAATTTTTTCAGGCTGACACCTTGGAATTTGAGACGCGCCGTGTTGCAGAAAAAATTCTTGAATTGAAAGAAAAAAATCCAGAACTTAGTTTCAATGATTTTGCTATCTTAGTTAGAACCAACGCTCAGGCTGAGCCATTTTGCCAGATGCTTGCTCGAGCCGAAATTCCTTTTCAATTTTTGGCTAAATCAGGGCTTTTTAATAAACCAATTGTTTTAGATATCATTGCCTATCTTAAACTTTTAGACAGTTATCACGAAAGCAATGCTTTTTATCGGATTTTAAATTCTCCACTTCTTTCCGAAAAACTTAAAAACGAAGAATTAGCAAACTTGGTCTATTTAGCCAAGAAAAGAGGATTCCCTCTTTATGAGGCAGCCAAAAATGCTTCCTTGGTGCCTGGCCTTAGTAGGGAGGGCATCAAAAATTTGATGTCTTTGATTTCCTTAATAGAAAAACATACGGAACTGGCCAAAACTAAACCCGTTTCTTTTATTGTTTACTCTTTTTTAAAAGAAAGCGGCTATTTTGACATTTTGAAGCGTCGTGGAGAGAGCGACCTAAAGGGAGTTGAGGAAATCTCCTGGTTAAATCAATTTTTAAAAAAGATAAACGACTTTGAGACAACAAGCAAGGACAAATCAGTCCACAGTTTTCTCCAGTTGATTGACATCATTTTTGAAGTAGGCGAGAACGAGAGTTTAGGTTTAGATGAACAATTGGGACCTGAGGCAGTCAAAGTTTTGACTGTTCATGGAGCTAAAGGTCTGGAATTCGCTTATGTTTTTATGGTAGATCTTGTTGAACATAAATTTCCAAGTATTAACAGAGCAGAGCCAATTAGTTTGCCTGATTCGCTGATCAAGGAGATTATTCCCAAAGGCGACGTTCATCTTCAGGAAGAAAGACGTTTATTTTACGTGGCCATGACAAGATCTCGTGATGGCTTGTTTTTTCTGGCGGCGCAAGACTACGGTGGAAAAAGGAAAAAGAAAGTTTCACCCTTTCTTTATGAGTTAGGTCTTGTTAGGACTCCTTCAAAGACAAAAAATATTTTAGGTTCTTTAGAAATTTTAGAACCGCCGGTAAAAAATAAATTTTCAGTGCAGGGAAAATATAATTTACCGGCTTGGTTCAGCTATTCCCAATTTGAAGCTTATCGAAAATGCCCTTTGCAGTATAAATTGGGTTTTATTTTGCGTCTTCCCCGAGAAGGCAATCCATCCTTGAGTTTTGGCAGGACTATCCATGACACCTTTTTTCAGTATCTGAAAGAAAATTTGGAAAAAAATAAGATTGGACAGAACAGTCTCTTTAAAAAAACATCTGGCCAGAAAGAAGACGTAAGTCTCAAGAGATTAGAAGAAATTTATAAAAAATGTTGGCTTGATGAGTGGTATAAAGACGCAGAACAAAAAGAAGAATTTAGGAAGTTGGGCAAAGAAATGTTAAAAAATTTTTACGATGATTGTGTTAAGACAAAGCCGCGCGTTAAAGAGCTGGAATTTCCCTTTAATTTTAAATTAGGAGATTATCTTATCAAAGGAAAAATTGATCGAATTGATGAGACCTTAGACGGGCTGGAATTTTTAGATTACAAAACAGGCAGGCCAAAAAAAGAGGCGATAGAGGATAAGCGACAGCTGATTATCTATCAAATGGCCGGCGAAACACTTTTTAGAGAGAAAATCGCTTGCTTAAGTTATTATTACCCTGGCACCGGAGAAAAACAGTCATTTTTAGCCAGTAAAGAAGACTTAGAAAGAGTTAAAGAAGACTTTCTAAAAGTTATTGAAGAAATAAAGAAGGAGAATTTCGCCCCGCGACCGAGCGAAATGTGTAAATATTGCGATTTTAAAGATATCTGTGAATATCGGCTAACTTAACTTAAATGTATTTCTCCTACGATGGGAGTTCGACTCCTATAGTAGCTCCCATGGTACTAAGGTGTCTGTCAAGCGCATTAAATTGACTTTTTAAAATACTTTGTTAAAATAAAATCATTATTAATTTCTATGACTTTACGGCGTTATCTCAATTTAATGACAATTTGCACCTCTCTCAACTGGCTGATTTGGCTTTTGGTAATTTTTTTCGTTAATCCGGAAAAGACTGGTCTCTTGGGCCTTATTCTTTTCTACGTCAGTTTATTTTTAGCTATTTTAGGAACTGGTTCAATTCTTGGGTTTATTATCGGAGCTAGGCTCAAAAAACGGCCAGTCTTTGTCGAGGCAGATATTTCTTTTAGAAGAGCTTTTCTTATCGCAATTTTTGTTATTTCCGTTTTGTTTTTAAAAGGGATAGACCTTTTTTATTGGTGGAACACTTTGCTTTTAGGTTTATTTTTAATTATTTTAGAATTTTTCTTCGTTTCTATTAGCAGAAAATATGAGAGAGAATTGTGACGTCAGTTTACCAGGCGAAAAACAAGCGAACGGACATCTTCATCCGTTTTCCCAGGCTATTAATCAATTAGCCGATATTTTTTTATCAATGGGATTTGAGGTGGTCGAAGGGCCGGAGCTAGAAACCGATTTTTACAATTTTCAGTCTTTGAACTATCCTCCTTTTCATCCAGCTCGGGATATGCAAGACACTTATTTTGTTAAAAATCCTCATGGAAAGGAAAATTTAGTTTTACGCACGCATACCTCGAATGTTCAAGTCCGAACCATGGAAAAAAGGACGCCGCCTTTAAGAGTTTGTACTTTTGGCCGCTGTTTTAGACACGACGCGATTGATGCTTCCCATGAACAGGTTTTTTATCAGGTAGAAGGATTTGTGGTTGACAAGGAAATTTCTGTTTCCAATCTAATTTTTACCATGAAAAGCATTTTAAGCGCGTTTTTTGAGAAAGAGGTTGAGATTCGTTTACATCCTTCTTATTTTCCTTTTACCGAACCAAGCTACGAGATTTCTTTTACCTGTGTTAATTGTAATGGGAGAGGCTGTTCCCTTTGTAAAGGAAGCGGCTGGCTGGAAATAGGAGGTAGCGGCATGATTCATCCAAATGTTTTAAAAGCCGCGGGCTATAAAGAAGGGGAGTGGCAGGGATTTGCTTTTGGCTGGGGGCTTGATCGCTTGACCATGCTTAAGTATAAAATTAATGATGTTCGCTGGTTTCATTCGGGCGATTTAAGATTTATTAGACAATTTTAACTTCATGAAATTATCATATCATTGGCTAAAAGATTTATCAGGGATAAAAATTTCGCCAGAAAAAATGGCAGAGATTTTG